>JBKPQV010000755.1:0-4336 GCA_046734235.1 Acidobacteriota bacterium | reverse complement strand
GGATTGTTCATACCTAGCCTACTAAAGGAACGGAATGAATGAAGCCCAAATACCACCGACCGCAGTCGGTGGATTGTTCATACCTAGCCTACTAAAGGAACGGAATGAATGAAGCCCAAAATACCACCGACCGCAGTCGGTGGATTGTTTACGCTTCCTCAAACAAAAAACATGAAAGACTAGAAACCCTTCGCCCCGCATTTCAGATAATAAAGCCTTTATACGATGACATATGAACTATCCACCGACTGCGGTCGGTGGTATTCCCCCGGTTCTTTTCCTGATTTCTCAGTAGGTTAGGTATGAACCATCCACCGACTGCGGTCGGTGGTATTTCCCTTTGTCCAGTTTTCTGTTGGTTAAGTATGAATACGATTACGGAACATATGGAGACGACATAGGCGGTATTTGCTTTAGTAATTTCCTCATCTCACCGACAACCTTCGCGTAGGAAGGATCACCGGCGAGGTTCTTCATTTCATAAGGATCCTTCTGAGTATCCAAAAGCATCTCGCCAAGCTTCCCTTCCTCCCACTGCACGTAATGCCAGCGTTCAGTCCGTACAGATCTGCCTATCTTGCCCCCGTACTGAACGAGGCTTAACGCCGGATGGTCCCAACGCGCATTCGGATTTCGTAACAGCGGGATCAAACTATTTCCTTCAAGTTTGGCGGGCGCCTGATAAGGCTGAGGTAAATGGCAAAACTCGACCAGCGTCGGATATAGATCCAGTAAACCAACGGTCCGAGGACTTACACCTGGTTTTCCATTGGGCATCGAAATGATAAGTGGAACACGTATCGCGATATCAAAGAGTGAATAAGCTTTCGACCATTTCCCTTTTTCGCCGAGGTGATAACCATGATCACCGAAGAACACAACAATTGTTTTCTCGCGCAATTTCAAACGGTCGAGAGCTTCAAGCACACGACCAACTTGAGCATCCATGAAACTTACCGAAGCGTAGTAAGCGCGGATCATTTCACGCGCCTGCTCCTCTGAAGCATCACGGCCTATAAACAGATCTGTATTTCTTCGAGCAATGGAAATCTCCGGGAAACCTTCTGGAGCGGCCGGACGATTTGCGAAGTCGGAAGGTAAAGGAATTTTTGAAGCGTCGTAAAGATCAAAGAACTTCTTAGGCGCGGTGGGCGGACTGTGTGGCTTCGATGGCCCAAAGGCTAGAAAGAAAGGTTGGTCTTTGTACTTTTCAAGATACTCGATCGCTCTTGTTGCATCTCTGTAGTCACCGTTGCTTTCCCCCTCCCCGTTTAGCTCGACAATGCGATCAGATTGGGAAACTCGCTCCGCTCCTTCAGGGTTTGAGGGTGGTCGTTTTGCACCCGTAAAGTTTCTCTTCTCCCCGCCTTCGGTCCACGAGTCTGTATCGTCGATACCACCGTGAAAAACTTTTCCCGCTCGCAGTGTGGCGTAGCCATTCGCTTTGAAGTGCTGTGTTATCGAAACAAGTTCAGGATGCAAGGCACGAAAATAATATTCGTTGTCAAGAATACTCGTTTGGGTTGGGTATTTTCCTGTCAGGAACGAAGATCGAGAAGGATTGCAAAGCGGATATTGTGCATATGCGCGATCAAACCTGACACCTTGAGTAGCTAGCTTGTCTATGTTAGGCGTTTTGACAATCATATTCCCATAGGCACCGAGCGTTGGACACAGATCGTCAGAAATAATAAAGAGCACGTTGAATTTCTGTGCCTGCGTTGAGGCTACCGAATAATTGTTAACACCTGGTAGTCCGCAGAGTAGCGCGGCGGTGCATAGAAAGAGAAGTAGAATTCGTTTGTAGATCATGGTCTTGATCTCAGTCTAATCCGACATTTTTCATTCGCCACGCGGGTGTGTCCGATGCGCTTTCAGAGCCTCTTGCAAAAGTCTTTGCCGCGCAGCGGCCTAAGCATAAAGCCCAGGGTGGAGCGCAGCGCAACCCTGGGTAGAGGGGCGGTCGTGTATGTGTCCTGAAAGGACGCGAGCAAATTAATGCACGCTCAGTTGCAGCGGTAAACTCTTCTAATTGAAAATACCGCGGTTCGGATTTGGAAACCGCGCCGGCTAGCGTCCTTTCAGGACGCATACACGCCCGCCCCTTCTACCCAGGGTTCCGCTTCGCTTCACCCTGGGCTCTATGCTTGGGCCGCTCCGCGGCAAAAGACTATTGCAAGAGCTTGCAACATATCGGACACACGCTTGAACCAAAAAATATTGAAAATGATCTTTCATCGTGTCAGTGTCACTGGCCCCAATAGCCCAGACGGCAGCGGCTGAATCTTGTCCATGTCCTGCGCCTGAAACCTTTCACCAAAGCGCAAGTTCAACAATCGATAATCAGGCAAACTGTGTCCAGCCATGTAGTTCATAGCCGTGTTAGCAACCTCGATGCGGATCTTGTTAGCGCCGGGTTTGAGAAACGATGAAACTTCGAGCTTATACGGCGGACACCACACGGAGCCGGCTCGTTTGTCATTAATGTAAACAACTGCCGCCTCGCGAATCGGACCATCGAGCCAGGTTTGCATACCATTCCTTTGTGGCACAGGCGTAATTGGAATTCCTTCGCCGAACTGGAGGTTTAGATTTGCGCCTTTCGGCAACATCGAAGCGGGAACATCAAACTCCTTTGTATAAGTTGCGACTCCGGAAAAATATCGAGTTGATTCGTCATCAGTCCATGAACGCAACTTTAGCCAATTCTGCTGAGTTCCGGCTCCGATTGCTACTTGCCAATCACCGCTCAGATCAATTCGACTTGTGACTCCCACTACAACCAGCGGCGGACTGGGTAAGGAACGTTTTGAGAAAACAACAACGCGCGACTCGTAAGGTGCGAGGTTCAAATCTGTGACGAACGACTGGGCATCAGCAGTACCCTCAGCCTTCATAACTGAACCGTCAAACGGATTCCAAATCTCTGCAGACATGTTCGCCATGCGGAAGCGGGCTTTAACTTGTTGCCTGGCGTTAGAGGTATTCGCCACAAAGTAGATGTCGGCGTCCGCAGTCTTCCGGTGAATAAAACCAACTTCCGGTGACGGAATTGAAAAACTGATGTCCGGTCGTAAGAATTTTTGGAGTGTGTTACCAAACTGCGATTTCTCATCCATGACCAGTTGAGCCCTAGCCTTGGCATCGGCAAACAAGCGGCCCGAAATGTCGGCTACTTGTTTAGTGTCTTCAGCGGTAGCAGTAAAGCCAGGCGCTTTTTTCGGCGTGCTCTTTGTCGCGAGAAGTATTCCACCACCTCGAACAAATTCTTCGAACTTTCGATACGTTTCGAGCGGAATACTTTCGACACCCGGCAGCACAATCACTTTGTACTTGTTGCGCCCCAGGACCAGTGCGCCATTTTCTACACGCCCAACCTGCTGAAATGAATCGTCGTCGAAAAAATCGAGGTTGTAGCCTGCTTCGAAAATCGCCGGCATCAAATCTGGACCAACACGATCGCGTAACACCTCAATAAGATGTGGATTACCGGGCGCCATGTGAGCCCAACCATCATCATTCGGCAAATAAAGAGCAATGTCGTTTGCGGGCTGTCCCTGGCGCATCAAGTAACTGACCCGCTGCAGGTACTTCGCCAGATCGGGCATCACAATCCACCAGGGATTCTTATCGTTGAACACGCCCGCGGCATAAAACCGCCAGCCTGGATACTCCACTCCAGGTGCGGTGTACGGCCAACCATGTCCGATCAACTGATTAATTCCCTGTAGGAAATGAATGTCGGCTTCAGCCTTAACGTCAAGCGGTGTGGCACGGAACGAAGGTGAATGCAACCATGTCCATGTTTCGGACGACGTGATTGGTCGATCGTAAAGATGACTCGCCGAAGAAGCCCAGCGCGCAGCACGTACAACTTTCCACTGCGCACCTTCACCATCCGGAATATCTGCGAACGCATTACTTGAGATTGCCGCTGCCGGAACACCATAATCCTGGACACGAAACTTAGTTTGGTTTCGTTTCGACCACTCCTGCATCGGAGCAAGAAAGCGTTCGTTCAATAACTCGTATTGAGTTCGTCCCCAATCCCGACGTAAGCCTCTTGTCGTTTCTCCCATGTCATTAACTAACGCAGGCAGATGGGGTTTCAAGTCGTAACCGCGACGTCGCTGAAACTCTTCCAGAAAGTCGCTGCTCCAGTCGGAGTAATAAACTTCAAGACTGTCACAAAACACTGAGTAAGGCTGTGCACCACTTCCAAAGGCCTGAAACAACCGGTCACCTACTGTCTTTAAATACGAATCAGTCGCTGCTCGATTCATATGATCGAGGACGAAACCTTCGGCACCAACAGCAGGCCTCTTGACCTGCATCC
>JBKPQV010000754.1:0-6234 GCA_046734235.1 Acidobacteriota bacterium | reverse complement strand
CAACAGATCGAAGAGGACATCGTGGTTGAGGGTCAAATTAAGAACCTTACCGACTACGGTGCTTTTGTTGACCTGGGCGGTGTGGATGGTTTGTTACACGTGACGGACATGTCGTGGGGACGTTTGCAGAATCCAAACGAGCTCTTTCATGTCGGCGACAATATTCAGGTCAAGGTGTTGAAGTTTGATCGAGATCGCGAACGCGTTTCGCTAGGGTACAAGCAGTTACTGCCTGATCCATGGTCCAGTGTCGAAGAACGTTTTCCGGTTGGTACTCGTGTCAACGGCAAGGTAGCAAGCGTCGCCGACTACGGAGCATTTGTTGAGCTCGAAAGCGGCGTTGAAGGTCTGGTTCATGTTTCTGAGATGAGCTGGTCCAAGCGAGTTAAGCATCCAAGCAAGGTTGTTAACCCGGGTGATGCGGTCGAAGTTGAAGTATTAAGTGTCGACCCCAAGGCGAGACGTATCAGTCTCGGCATGAAACAAGTCCAGGAAAATCCGTGGCAGACATTGCATGAGCGTTACCAGGTGGGAACGCGAGTCCATGGTCGCGTGCGTAACCTGACCGATTTTGGCGCCTTCATTGAAATTGAAGATGGAGTCGACGGGCTGGTTCACGTCTCCGACATATCCTGGTCTCGCAGGATTAAACATCCGAGCGAGGTCCTGAAGAAGGGACAGGAGATCGACGCTGTAATTACCAGTATTGACAGCGAGAATCGTCGCCTTTCCCTTTCGATCAAGGATCTGGAACCCAATGCCTGGGAGAAGTTTACAAACGAACACAAGCCCGGCGATGTGGTGCATGGCAAGGTAGCGAGATTTGCGAACTTCGGCGCATTTGTCGAACTCGATGATAATCTCGAAGGGCTGTGTCATATCTCGGAACTTTCTGAGGAGAGAGTCAACAAGCCGGAAGACGTGGTCCAACTGGGTCAGGAAATGGACTTTAAGATCCTGCGCATTGACTCCGAGACAAAGAAGATCGGGCTGTCTGCGCGTGCTGTTGGCAAGGATGAACCGATAGTTGATACGAAGATCTATTCCTCTGAGGCGGGTGGAGGTATGGCCTCACTGGGTGAGCTAGCCGACTTCGGTCTAAGTAAACCAGAACCCAGCGAAGAATAATCACTTCCCGGAAATCGACGGCCCTGCCTTGATCCGCACAAACTCGGGTTGTGGCAGGGTTCCTTGTTTCACGTCGGCCACGGTTCATAGTTCCCGGTCAACCGCTAATCATTGTCTTGCCCGACTAGATAATTATCTGATAGTGTACGGCCTAGCTTATCTCGCCACTATCAAGAAGTTAACTATAAGAATTATTTCGGACTTATACGTTTTTAGCCTGGACCATCTTTAGTAATCGAGGTGATGCATGACAAAAGCAGAACTCGTGGAAGACGTGGCTCGAGCGGCGGAACTCACTAAAAAGGACGCCGAACGTTTAGTCGAAATTGTCTTTGAAAGCATCATTGAGACTCTCAATCAAGGCGAGAAGATTGAACTCCGTGGTTTTGGAAGTTTTCGCGTTCGTGAACGCGGTGCCCGGCGTGGGCGAAATCCCAAGACCGGTGACCCGGTTAGCATTCCGGCCAAGCGTGTACCGTACTTTAAGCCAGGCAAAGAGCTTAAAGAACTTATCAACGATGATCACGCCAATGGACCATCCTCAAGTGACAATGGTTCAAATGCTCCTGGCGACAATCGTCAACCCCCCATCCTTTAGCGAAACAAAATCGAGGAATCTTAAACTTGGATCGATTGTGGAGTCCGTGGCGCGCTAAATACATCGCCTCCGGCGTAGACTCCCAGGCGGAGACCTGTGTGTTTTGCCGAATGGGTGAAGATGTAACTAATGACGAGGCAAACTACGTGGTTTATCGCGGAGAGCATAACTTCGTAGCGCTCAATCTCTATCCCTATATCACTGGACATCTGCTAGTCGTACCTTACCAACACATTGGCGATCTTCAGCCAACCTCCAAACTCATTACCGACGAGTTGATGGATCTTGCGAAGCTCGCACAAAAAGCTATACGCGAAGTGTACTCTCCACATGGTTTTAATCTGGGAATGAACCTGGGTGGGGCAGCAGGCGCCGGCATCGTCGACCACATTCACCTGCATATTCTTCCACGTTGGGGCGGTGATACGAACTTTATGACGACAGTTGCTGAGGCGCGGGTGCTTCCTGAAAGTCTGGAAACGACTTACACGAAACTGCGCGAAAGGTTCGACAAAACTAGCGCTTAACTACTTTGCGTGGAACAGCCTCGTCTTCTACCTCACCACCACGGCTAATTGGAACTTCAGACGGGCGTGAGTAACTGACACCTCGCTCTTCGCTGTCGAGATCGCCAGCTGGTAACGGAGGTAACGGGCCTGTCATTGCGGGTGGGTTGAAGCCGGGATAGTCAATGCGAGCGTGATAGATTGCCGTTAACGCGCTGATCATCGCCTCGCGAATGGTCCTCAATTCCTGCAAGGTGATATTGCATTGATCGAGTTGGCCGTCGGTAATAATGGCGTCGACAATTTTCAACACGATCGCGCGAATATTTTCCGGATCGGGACGAGCAAGCGAACGTGCAGCCGCTTCACATGAGTCCGCCAGCATCATGATGGCAGCTTCTTTGAATTGGGGCTTTGGTCCCGGATAACGGAAATCTGCTTCATCGATAACTTCATTTGGCTTCGCTTGAGCCTGTGCTTTACGCAGAAAATAGTGAAGGGTCCTGGTGCCGTGGTGCTGGGGAATAAAGTCTGCGATCTTTTCTGGTAGGCCAATCTCTTTTGCCAATCGCGCGCCATAAGTTACGTGGCTCGTGATGATCTTCGCGCTTTGATGTGGTCTTAGACGATCGTGCGGATTAGTTCCTTGTTGATTCTCGACAAAGTACTCAGGTGCCGCCAGCTTGCCGATGTCGTGATAGAGCGCACCAATCCTGGCTAGCAGCGGATTCGCACCGACAGCGCGGCAAGCGTCCTCTGCAAGCTGACCCACAGCATGTGAATGTTGATTTGTTCCGGGTGCGCGCAATGCTAACTGACCAAGAACTGGTAGATCGGCGTTTGATAATTCCAACAGCTTTACATCAGTCAAAACACCAAAGAGTGACTCGTTAATTGGCAACCCGCCTGCAGTGAAGACTCCAGTCAGTAGACCGCCAGCAATTCCGCAGCCCGCCGCTAAAAGAAATGTGCTCAGGTTAATTGGTTGTTCAGAATAAGCAATAAGTGCAAGCGCCATCACAACGTTAATGGCGCCCACCAAAAGACCCGCAAGAGTTACCGATTGACGCTCTCGGTATCGACCAATTCCGTAAACAGCTGCCGAGCAGGACACCATGGCAAACAACGACGTCTGCATACCGTTCGGGGCAAGCATTCCAGCAAAAAGGGCAGTTACTATTCCGGTAAGAAATGCCAGTTGGGTGTCGACCAGCATTGCAACCAAAAGCGCGGCCGCAGCGAATGGAATGGCGAAGTTCCAGATCGTGGGATCATTAAAAGGGGCATTAGCTCGTTGCGCCGCAAAGCTATCCCCAAAAAGAAATCCGACTTTCATCAAAGCCGTCTCGACTACGAGCGCAGAACCTACCAGGGCAAAAGCTTTATGGCTGCTTAGGTTAACGGAGCTACTTGAACTGCGATGCTCGGTGAATTTCCAGGCTGCCCAATAGACCGCAATAACGGCTATTAGCAAACCAATCAAGTTCTGGAAAGGTCTACCCTTGTGACCGGTGCTATTTATCGCGGCAATTTGCGCAAGAATATTACTAGTTACTGTGTCGCCTTCTCGGGCGAGAACTTGATTGCGCTTTAGTGATATGACGACGGGAGCGATGCGATTGGCTTCGCCTTCGCGTGCAGCTGCGGTTGCTGCCTGATCCAGCACAACGTTGGGTCGGATCAGTGGAACCATTGCTAAAGCAAGTGCGGCCCTTTGCTCTGTTGACCATCCGGGAAGGTTTAAGATTCTTAGCTCTAAGTTTCTGCGCGCTGCCGATAATGCGACCATCCGAGTCCGAGGCGCTGGCATAATCATCTGCGCAACTGGATTTCGTACGTCCACAAGGACAATTTCTTGCTGGAGTCGCTCGGCATCATTATCGTCGTAGATGTAGCCCACACCTATCTCACGGACTAATGAAGTTAGGCGCTCCAGTTCAGCCTCGTCGAAGTTGTGAGCGACTATCGCTCGCGCGACCGCTGGTCCACCTTCACCTGTCCACTTGAGCGATTTGTTTGTGCCAGAACCTGTTTGTCGTTTGAGTTCTTCCCAGGCCGCTCGGAAACTCTGTACGGAAGTTTCAGCTCTGCTGGAATCGAAATTGAAGACGTTGCGCGTTGTCTTTCGCACTTGTGCGCGTCTCTGTTCAGTTTCGACCAGGTCAACTGTGGTGATATCGGCGGGTGCAATGATTGCGCGAGAAAGAACGTCCCCTTCTTTGTAATTCTCGTTAAGACTTAAAGAGTGACTACTTAGAAGCAACAGGCTGGTGATTAGGACGAGAAAGCCGAACAGAATCAGTAACCGCGTACGCGGCTCAAACATCATGAAGGGACGGCTGACATAACCCACGAACCGGTCGCGAGCTCGACTAAGCGGAGTTTTGAATCGTGGTCTAAGACCCATTATGCGATACGCGATAAGGCGGAGTTGTATCGCTGCTCCTCCGCCATTTGTGCAGCCAGGTTGCGAGCCAGGATCGCTCCCGCCTTTTCGAGCAAAGATCCGAGCGTCGAATCACGGATTGCTGATATTGCAACGACTTCCGACCCTTCCGAACCAGCGTGTCGAACAGCTGCTTCTAATTCCTCGGGGTCGAGTAAATCGACTTTGTTCAGAGCGAGGATCACAGGGATATCTGCCAATCGCAGGTCAACCAAGATTCTTTTGACTGCTTGTACTTGTTGGGGCCAACGAGGATTCGAAACATCCACAGCGTGAATCAGCAAACTGCTACCGGAGATTTCTTCCAGGGTAGCTCTGAATGCTGAAAGTAAGTCGGGAGGCAACGCCCTGATGAAGCCCACCGTGTCGTTAATAATTACTTCCTGCTCGCGTGGAAGTCGTAGCCTTCTGGAAGTAGGGTCCAACGTGGCAAACATGCGCTGTTCAGCATGAACGGCGCTCTTAGTAAGGGCGTTTAGCAAGGTCGATTTGCCCGCATTTGTGTAGCCCACGATGGAGATAATGGGAAGACCCTGGCGAGCGCGTGCTTTGCGTCTTTCATGACGACGTTGTCGTTGCTCTTCTATATCTTTTTCGAGCCGGTTAATTCTATCGCGCACGCGCCGGCGATCGGTTTCAAGTTTAGTTTCACCGGGACCTCGTCCACCGATTCCGCCAGCAAGGCGTGAAAATGCCGAGTCTTGTCCGGCAATCAGTCGCGGCAACAGATATTTTAGTTGGGCAAGTTCGACTTGAATCTTTCCTTCTTTGGATTGAGCACGTTGCGCAAAAATATCCAGGATTAATTGCGAGCGATCGATGATCTTTAAGTCAGTTACTTCTGAAAGGGATCTTACCTGTGCTGCAGACAATTCGCTGTCAAAGACGAGCATGTCTGCTCCAAGCTGAAGGGCCCTGATGATCAATTCGTCTAACTTGCCCTTACCTAATACTGTTCTCGGATCGATTGCCGAGCGTCGCTGGATAATCTTGTCCTGGACCATAACGCCCGCTGAGGCCGCTAATTCAGCAAGTTCGGCCATCGACTCTTCCGCGTCACTCAACGGCCCCGTTGCCACGCCGACCAGGATCGTGCGATCTCTTACCTCGGCCCGTCGAGCTGTTTGACGATTACGGGCCATTTCATCTTCGAGCGAATTAATTAAGTCCAGGAAATCGTCATCAAGTTGCGA
This sequence comes from Acidobacteriota bacterium, assembly GCA_046734235.1. GTDB lineage: Bacteria > Acidobacteriota > Blastocatellia > Pyrinomonadales > Pyrinomonadaceae > PSRF01. The sequence continues at coordinate 363 of JBKPQV010000754.1, read as the reverse complement.
GGCAATCTTAGGTTCGAGAAAGCCATATATCTCCGGCGTGTGGGCATTGTCCAACTCTCCAGCATGAAGCGGAAGCAGGTGTGCAGCATGGACCAGCCCGGGTAATCCGGTTGTAGTATCAACGTCAATTGCGGCCATCAAATCCAGGCGCAATAGCGCAAGGTCAGTTAGGTCGTCTTGTGTAAGTTGCTCACCACGAAGATGAGTATGCACACATCTCAGTCCGCGAAAACGACCAGACGCGACACGCACACGTTTAAAATCAGGCAACTCAATTCCGCGATTGTCCCCAACAGTTACGTATTGGACATGTCCTTTTCGATCGATCAGCACGCCAATTTGCCGGCCAGTCTCGTGCGACAG
>JBKPQV010000753.1:0-3423 GCA_046734235.1 Acidobacteriota bacterium | reverse complement strand
CCTTTCTTGAACGGAATATCTCTTCCCCGAGCGCCACGATCACCGTAGCGGTCGTACTCTGGAAACCGAATACGCCAACGATCTTCAGTAGTGCGTTCCTGGGGGGAGGTCGCCTGATCTTGCGGAGCAGCGAGCGGAATATCGATCACCGTATGCTTGCCTGGCTCAATGATTACATTCTCGAGCGTATCGCTTTTGACGATGACGAAGTCGCCGTAGGTCTTGTCTTTGTCAAACTGCGCAACGCTTGGGGAGTCGACGCTGAGCCTATATGCACCAGCAGCGAGTTGCATTGAATATTTTCCGTCTGGTCCTGTCCGGGTTCGCTTCCATTTTCTTGTAACCTGATTCGTCGCAGTGACCGAAACACCACTTGCAGGTGCGGCAGAACTAGTCCGCACGATGCCTTGCAGCCGACCAGAGGATTGCGCAGAAACGGAGATACAGCTGACGGCAATCAGCGGAAGGATTCTAAAAAGTTGACGCCAGCATAACCGCACGTTGATAAGGTGAGAAGTTTCAATAACTCAAAATGTCTCTGCCTTGTAACATAGGCTGCAGACGATGCAAAGACTTTTTGCTACCTCAATGAGATTTCAGATTGAAGATTTCAAGTTTTAGATTTTGATCTTAGTTACCATTTTTTTTGAGATCCGCGATCTTAATTCTGAGATCTAGTGGTAAATTAGGTCTCGACTTCCTTTCGGTTTTCGTTCACTGTGCCCAATCACTTCATGGTTAGAGCGTCTAAAAACCGTACTCGTCTATACCTCTTCTGGTTCTTTTGTACTCTCCTCGTTGGCCTGGCGTTGCTCAAATTTACCGAGGCAAACGCCCAGGTCAATGGACCGATCCTCGTCAGTCGTGAAGATTCAACTCGGGCCATAGCGTTTGATTCAGTATCGCGCCAAAAGGAACCTTTTACTTCGATTGCACCTGTCAGATTCGGCCCAGATCCGGCGACACGCATTATGCTATTTGCGATGAACCTGCGGCTTCAGGCAGGTGAAAGCGCTAACGACATATCGGCCGATGCCGAAGATGTAAATCACAACGTTCACAGTCTGGTGGTTGAACACGTCGGTGATGTTCCAGATCAGCCCTGGGCCACCTCATTAGTCCTTCGCTTAAATGAAAACCTTGGCGATGTTGGCGATGTGCTTGTCCGAATCAGATATCGCGGCGTAGCAAGTAATCGAGTTCGCGTCGGTATTGGACACGTTGGAGATGGCCCACCAGACGATCCTGGCGCCATCCCCACACCCGGAACCGAAGCCGTGGTAATTCCGCCACCCGTTCCGAAAGCTACCAATCTAACTGCCGATGACGTTAAAACCTTGATTGCTCAAGCTGCATCAGCAGCGACAGCTCTAGCTCACCCGGTAAACATCATCATTACGGATCGTGAAGCTAATGTTATTGGTTTCTTCCCGATGTCCGGCAGTAACCCGAACTCAACCCTGCGAAGCATAGGTACACTCGGTCGAGGTTTGGAGGGCGCCGTTGTTGCCTCGTTCCAAGCGGCGACTGCAAAGGCAGTAACGGCCGCTTTCTTCAGCACTCATGGAAACGCATTTTCTACCCGCACGGCTGGTTTCATAATCCAGGAGCACTTCCCACCAGGCATCAGCTTTAGACCGGCTGGTCCACTCTTTGGTGTTCAGTTCTCTTCGCTAGCATGCAGCGACATTAGCAGGCCAAATGCTCGACTTGGCTTGTCGGGAGATCCGGGCGGTCTACCGATCTATAAGAATGGTGAACCTGCTGGCGGCATCGGCATTGAGGGAGACGGCATTTACACGGTCGATCGTAACCCGACAGATAATGATCAACCATTTGAAGAATTGATTGCGGCTTCTGCGGTTCGGGGGTATGAGGCGCCACCGCTAATCCGTGGGGATAACATCCTTGTTGATGGAATTAGATTGCCCTACTCAAATGTTGAGAATCCACCTGCACCACCGACAATTCCGTTCGACTCGCTAATAGGGGCCTTCATTATCTTCCCTGGTCTCTTACCACCTGATTCGCAGTTCAAGCCAACCGTCCTGGGTGGGGTTAGTGGAGAAGTAAGTCCGCGATTCTTTCCGTTTATCGCAGCCACAGCTCCTTCAGGTGGAAACGCTTTAACTGCTCCAGAAGTACAAACGATAATCACGCGCGCAGCACAGCAGTCAAACATTACACGGGCAGCGATTAGACAACCGCTGGGAAGCAACGCGCGGGTAACCATCGCAGTCGTTGATACTGACGGAATCGTGCTTGGCATTTTTCGTCAACAAGATGCCCCAGTGTTTGGTTTCGACGTTGCAGTACAAAAAGCGAGAACCGCTGCTTTCTTCTCGAGCTCGACAGCTGCGGCTCGTCTTCGGGCAGCCGGGTTCGGATCGTACGTTGATCGCGCCATTGCTGATGGGATCCGTTTGGATGGGAGTGTAGCCTTTAGCGATCGGGCAACAGGATTTCTTCATCGTCCATTCTTTCCAGACGGTATAGATAATACTGCCGCGGGCCCATTCAGCACTCCTTTAACCGAATGGAGTCCTCTAAACGACGGCCTGCAACTCGACTTGATCAAAACAAATCTTGTTTCGGTATTGACGCCACCTTTTGCGCCATTGCCATGTACTTCTATCCCAGGTTTGCCAAACGGGATTCAAATATTTCCGGGAAGCGTTCCACTTTTTAAGAATGGTGTTTTGGTGGGTGCAATCGGAATTAGCGGGGACGGAGTGGATCAAGATGACTTGATTGCTGCGGCAGGGGCAAATGGATTTTCGCCGCCTGCGCAGATTAGGTCGGACCAAATATTTGTGCGGGGTGTCCGGCTACCTTTCTTAAAGTTCCCACGGAGTCCAAATCTATAGTCTCAACTATGCCAATACAAAGGACTAGAGCGAGAAGCCGGAAGCCTTTAATAATTGTAGCGGCGGCTCCAGTCCTCGTCTTTCTACTGTTGGCAATAGCGCCCGTCCACTCTCAAAACCCATCGGGTTCAACTGGCGTCCTGCGAATACGCGTTCGCGTCAAAATTGGCGAGGCTACGAAGGGGTTATCGCGAAAACGTTTCTATCTAGTAAAAGGGGCTCTCGAACAAAACAAGGCTGTAATTGAAGCTGCGGAAAAGCAAACAGTCGTTGGGCGTGACTGTTATTACTCGAAACTAGGCGCGAGCCAGGCATTGATTGATTGGTTGAAAGATGGCGATTGCGAATCAGTCTACTGTCGAGAGGTCGAAGCAGAATTCGTAAGTGGTCCAAAAGCCGTGCCGGAGTTCGCAAGTGCGTACAGTGCGGGCGAAAAAGAATTTGGCGCACTTAATGGACGCAAATGGTTAACGAATAATTTGTCAGCGCAGATCCGGGATGGCTTTTATCAGGAGCGACGCAAAGCACTTCAGGCTCTAATGGCACAGGCTGGAAC
>JBKPQV010000752.1:0-22698 GCA_046734235.1 Acidobacteriota bacterium | reverse complement strand
AGTTGTGTACGAATCAATCAAAGCAAATGCTGAGATCGACGACAAACGATTCGCGATGCCAGGTGCCGCCGCCGGTTCAAAGAAGTAATTGCTTTGTTCGATAGATAATTGAACAACAAATCCACTAAGACTCTAAGACACAAATCAATTTGGTTGAGTTGTAATTAGTGCCTTCGTGCCTTTGTGTCTTAGTGGTTAATTCTTTGGAGTCCAATCATGAAAACAATTTTATTTCTTTCAGTCGCAATCATTTCATTCTTATCCGTTATTTCAGCGCAAACGAGGGCAGTCAAAGTCGACTCTGACACTATCTCCGGTCTCGGGGCGCGCAACATCGGCTCGGCAGCAATGAGTGGTCGAATCGCCGCAATTGATGCTGTTCGGGATGGCGACCGGCTTACTATTTACGTTGGATCTGCAAGTGGCGGTGTTTGGAAGTCGGTGAACGGAGGAACGACTTTTAAACCAATATTTGATAAGGAGGCGGTGCAATCAATCGGTGCGGTGACAATCGATCCCAAGAATCCAAAAGTCGTTTGGGTGGGAACAGGCGAGTCGTGGACTCGAAATAGCGTTTCAATCGGTGATGGTGTCTACAAGTCGACTGATGGTGGCGAGACATGGACCAACATGGGTCTCCGCGAGTCTGAACGGATCTCAAAGATCCTGGTTAACCCAAACCAAACCAATTCAGTCTACGTTTGCGCCCCGGGAAAATTGTGGAGCGATAGCACCGAACGCGGTCTCTACAAAACCAACGATGGCGGCAAAACCTGGACGCAGATTCTGAAAGGTCCAAATGCCTCCACTGGTTGCTCGATGATCTCGATGGACAGTCAAAACCCGAACACGATTTACGCGGGCATGTGGGATTTCCGTCGTAAAGGTTGGACCTTTCGTTCAGGCGGTGATGGTCCAACTGCATTTAGTGGAAGCGGATTATTTAAGAGTACTGATGGAGGAGCTACCTGGACAGAGTTGACTTCCCAGAACGCAACGGGCCTTCCACCCAAGCCCTGGGGACGTACCGCAGTGGCTGTTGCGCCGTCGAAACCCAACACGATCTACGCGACTATCGAAGCCGAGATACCAAGGGATGGTCTATATCGATCAGACGACGGCGGTAAGACCTGGAAACAACTGGACCGAAGTCAGAACATGATCTGGCGTCCTTTCTATTTCGCTAATCTGATTGTCGACCCCAAGGATGAAAACAAAGTTTACAAACCAGATGGATCACTAATCGCGAGTAACGATGGCGGTCGCAGTTTCAGCAACATTTCAGGTGGAGCGCATGGGGACTTTCACGACGTCTGGATCAATCCTAACAACACGGACCATGTGATTACTGGTGATGATGGCGGCATCTGGTATTCGTACGATGGAGGCAATCGCTGGTGGAAAGGCGACAACCTCCCTGTGTCGCAGTTCTACCACGTCAGTGTTGACATGGACACTCCGTATCACGTTTATGGCGGACTCCAGGACAACAGTTCCTGGGTTGGTGATTCGTCTTATCCCGGCGGCATCACCAATAGTCGTTGGGAGAATGTCGGGAATGGCGACGGTTTTTGGGCTTTTGCTGACACAGCCGATAACGATTACATCTACGCCGAGTATCAAGGGGGTGAGATTTCTCGAATCAATCGCAAGACGCTCGAGTCCCGCAACATCAAACCATTGCCTCAGTACAAGGAAGGAAAACTGCGCTTCAACTGGAACACGCCTATACATCTCAGTCCCACTCAAAAGGGAACTATCTACATTGGTGCACAGTTTTTGTTTCGCTCTCGCGATCATGGTCAAACCTGGGAGCGCGTCTCGCCAGATCTGACGACCAACGATCCGGAGAAACAAAAACAGGAACAGTCGGGTGGCATCACTGTCGATAATTCCTCGGCGGAAATGCATACGACGATCTTTTCCATCTGTGAATCACCGAAAGACGCGAATCTGATTTGGGTTGGCACAGACGACGGCAATGTGCAGCTAACGCGAGATGGAGGCAAAACCTGGAAGAATTTGACGCCAAACATCAAGGGGCTACCAAAGGACGCATGGGTTTCCTCAGTCGAAGCCGGACACTTCGATACGGGCACTGCGTACGCCACATTTGACCTCCACACGTCTGGTGATATGCGACCCTATGTCTACAAGACCTCTGACTATGGCGTGACGTGGACGCAACTCATTGGACCATCAGGCGACGTGAAGGGTTATGCCCATGTGGTAAAGGAAGACATAGTTAATAAAGATTTGTTGTTTGTCGGTTCTGAATCAGGTCTATGGATTTCTCTTGATGGCGGCAAAGTCTGGGCTCAATACAATGGAGGCGATTTTCCGAATGTTGCGGTACGCGATCTCGCGATTCATCCACGTGACAAAGATTTGATTATCGCAACCCACGGTCGGGGTATCTGGATTATCGATGACATCACTCCTCTACGTTCGCTAACACCCGCGGTGCTGGCGAAAGAAGCTGCCTTCATCGAAGCAAGACCTACGGTCCAACGTGTTCCAGCCAATGGCGGATGGGTCAATGGTGATGCAAGTTTTTCCGGTCCAAATCCAACTGAAGAAGCAGTGATTACCTATTACCAGCAGAAGCGTCACATCTTTGGCGACCTGAAGATAGAGGTCTTGGATCAGAGCGGAAAGGTTGTGGCTGATATTCCAAGCAGCAAGCGGCGTGGCCTAAATCGAGCAACCTGGTCGATGCGTTTGAAGGCACCGCGAGTTCCTACAGCAGCGAGTGCCGCCTTTGGCGCGACGATTGGTCCGAGAGTTGTACCAGGCACTTACACCGTACAGATGACAAAGGACAAGAATGTCTACACGACTCAGCTAGTCGTTACGGGGGATCCGCGGGTGAAACACACCTTGGAGGATCGCAAAGCACAGTTTGATCTTTCAATGAAGCTTTACAACTTGCTGGCCGACATGACGTTTGCCGTCGATCGAATCAATGGCGTGCGTCTGGGTCTCGAACAACGCGCACAGAAACTTTCGTCTAGTGATCCTTTAGTAGCTCGAATTCGTACAGCTCAAGCGACGATTGATGAGCTTCGCAAAAAGATTGTGGCTACGAAAGAAGGAGGTGCGATTACTGGTGAAGAGCGATTGCGCGAGAACTTAGCCGATCTGTATGGCAATGTCAGCAATTACGAAGGCAAACCTTCGCAAACACAAGTGGAACGCGCCGCCGCGCTCGCGCAGGAGTTGGCGGATGTGGTTAAGAATTTTGATGATTGGATCGCGAAAGAATTGCCTGGACTAAATTCCGCGCTGGAGAAGGGAAGCCTGGAAAGGCTTTCAGTGCTTACACGCGATGAATGGGAGAAGGGTCAATAGGAAAAAGATCTATTGGTCATTTTTCATTTCTCATTTCTCATTTTCCATTTTTCGGACGCTCCGCGAATCTAAAGTGTCCGATATGTTTTAGCTTGTCCGCGACCCAAGTTTCGAGTTTAAAGTTTCGGGTTCCAAGTTTACCAAGACTCAAAACTTGAAACTTGAAACTTCTTCTGTCCGACAAGCTAAAGCATATCGGACACTTCGATGCCCGGAGGGTCTTCTAAATGGAAAATGAGAAATGGAAAATGGAAAATGACCAATAAAGTTCGAAGAGTGCTCAGTTCCGTATCCTCGGCTGAACATTGCAGTCCACCGAAAAGTCCACCTTCTCTGATCGTTTCACACCCTCGGGCAGCATCACCTCTACGGCCATCCAGCCTCTCAGGAATCATTTGGGGTCAGCACAATAAATAGTGCGGACTTGAACGATCCCCACACTGCCGTGTGGGGGATTCGAAACCTCACGGGTTCGAGTAGCTCTGTAGAAAGGACTTGAACGATCCCCACACTGCCGTGTGGGGGATTAGGATAGTTTTCTGCAAAGGCTAGCGGGGCAAGCAGCCCTTACATACTTGTTCTCTTCACAAGTGAGGTTCTGATCTACTCTCTCTCCTTACTTATTAAAGAAGCCCGCCGCCATTCTTTGTACGTCATCGAGCGGATTGCCATCTTTATTCTGGTCCAGAAGCGAGCCCAACATTCCCATCACATCTGGAGCGTTACTTTGCGCTTCCTGCTGCTGCTCGTTGAGCATGTTTGAAAGACCGTCGACGTCCAAGTCATTCCGTTGCTGCGTTTGGCCGACAGCACCCATCACGAGTGGAGCGAGCGTCTCAAGCAGATTGCTTGCGGAACCCTGGTCGAGTCCAGTGGCCCCGGCAAGGTTGTTGGCGATCGCAGGTTGTTCGCCACCAAAAACATGTCCGAGAATTCCAGCGCCATTCCCACTTTGCGGATCGTCAAGATATGACATGACATTAGCCAGGATGCTGCCATCGTGATCGTTGTTGATTGCCTCGTGCAGACTTGCCGCACCGTTTGGTTGCGACGCATTGCGAGCCAGCGCCGCTAGAATCAACGGCACGCCTATTTGCACCGCGGTGTTGGCAGTACTCTCGCTGACACCCAAACGTTGAGCAATTACCTTAATCGCACTGCCGCCGAGTTGTCGTGTGATCATTTGAGTTAGTGCGTTCATTGCTGATCTTCCTTTCCTATTTTGAACTTCAGCTACAGGGCTGGCTATTGAATGAAGTTCCTGAGAGATGAAGTGCGGTAATCTAATTCTGTCGGAAACTAGTTTCTGGTCGGGGTGTACTGGGGGAGAGAATTCTATACGAAGTTCGTTGGGAACGCGAAGCCATTTTGGCTTCAGAACCCCGGTTCCCTTAAAGGAGTGACTTTGTGACCTGTCGGGGGTCAGCGTACCGCGTACGCCTTTAATGATTCGCCAAGTTTGCTCACCGTTAATAATCCGTTCACAGCGTTCTTCAAAATCCGTCGGGTACTGCTCTGGGTCATTGCTGTATTGAGCCGGTAATTATTTACAACCGCGTCGAAGTTTTGCTGCGGAGTTTGTTCCATCGGCTTTCTGAAACCTTGCCACAACTCACCAGGATTAACACCAGTTGTTTCGATCCGCACCTTTTGAAATCCGGCTTGACCTAACGCAGTTTTTATACCTTTGACTGAAAACCACTGGAGGTGTTCGGGCGGGCAAACCAATCTCCAGTCGAGCTTCATGACGCGAGCGGCAAGACTGTGCGCATGGGGAGTAGTAACCCACAAGAGCCCACCGGGTCTTAGTAAACGGTGGGCCTCTTTCAAAACTGTAACCGGATCAAATAAATGCTCTATGATTTCTGCAGCAGTAATCACATCAAACTGTTCACCAGCCAGTTGAAGCTCATTGAGTTCACCGTGAAACACTTCAAATCCCAGGCTGCGAACGTGGTCTACAGACGATATGGATACGTCAACTCCCTGCGCATTCCAGCCATTCTCGCGTGCGGCTTGCAGCAATAAGCCGCCACCACAACCAACATCAAGTAACCGGTTTGTTTCCCTGTGTTGAGAAAAGGCGCTGGTAATCTCTTTAAGACGCTTGATCACAACCGGCGGCTCATCAAGTCCGTGATGACTGTAATAGTCCATGTAGTACCTCTCACTCGTGTACCACGGCATGTACGGACAATAAGCAGATCGGCAAACCTGACAGCGGACGACCTCAAGCTCGTTTTTGATACCAAGTTTAATAGCTTTAGGAGAAGAGCAAGCTGGACAAAAGCGCAAAGGCTTTTCAGATCGAGGATCTAAGTGTAACAGCTGCTGTCCGGCGAACTTTTCGATTTGTTGCTCTTCGGTTGTCATGCTTGTTCGAAGCTGGCAAACAGATCGTTAAGTTGACAAGAGAAACCGGGCAGCAGGGTACTTTGAAGGATGTCGCCCTTTTCCAGGGTTTCGATTTGGTCAAGATTAGCGTGTTGTCGTCGGTACACGTCTAACGAGCAGGTTTTCCAATCGCCTATCCAGTATTCCAGGACACCTCGACGTGAATAGAGTTTGAGTTTGGCTTCGCGATCTCGCCGTATGTTCCTTGTGCCCGGTGAAAGCACTTCGATTATGAGATCCGGAGCAGAATGTAATTTCCCGTCTGCCCCAAGTGCTACTGCCAATCGTTGGTTACTGAGCCAGGCAACATCGGGCACGACATCATCGTCATCAGCAAAGATCAGACCCGGAGCTACGATTGCGTGGCCAAGTTTAGTTTCATTACTCCAGACTGTAAGTAGCGTAATTAGTTTGGAGCATACGTCCTGATGGTAAAAGTGAGGTTGTTTCGACACGAAGAGCTCTCCATCGATGATTTCGTAACGCTTCCCGTCATCGGGAAGTGTTTCGAGATCTGCTGATGTCCAACGCATTGAGGTCATTGTTGTTTAACTCCGGTGGTCACTCAGTATAGCGGGTGGTACAGGCAGGCTCAAGAAAGCTTCAGCATCTCCTTAGAGTGCGACGGCCTGGCACCGCTTTGTTATGGTGGTACCTTTGTGATCCTAATCCTCGCTTTCGTATTGCAAAGTGATCGCGATCCGAGAGTGCCGCTGTGACAAAGCGGTGCCGGGCCACCGCAATCCAAGGAGGTGCTCAATTTCTCTTTTTCCAACTCGATTCGCCGAAATTTCTAACAGCCTGGTAGGCAGCCGTTCGCCTTGCTTTTGTAACGCCACACTTGGTCATCAGCTCAAGAAACAAGTTGTCGGCTTCTTCTCTAGAAAAAGATCGATAAGGCGATACTAGTTTTTGGGGGTCCACCTTGCCGCCGTTACGATACAGAAAATCATGGAATACGGGCGCCACGTTTGATAACGAGTCCTTATCAATGATTATCCAGAACACTCGTGGAACACTCGCGCGGTCGAAAACAAACCCTTTCGGAACAGTAATCTGGTTTTCTCCATGCTTATACGAATAGTCTTCAACGACTTCGTAATTCTCACTGGAGCCGAGTTGTTTTACTTTTACACCATCAAGTGAACCCACCTTAGCCTTAGGATCTCGCGAGAAAACAGTGGACACCGCTTCAGAGATCACCTCATTCGGAATTTCGATGAGACTTAAATCGAGGTTGTAGGATTGTGGGACTGGCAGAGAAATACCCAGTATAGACTCTTGAGGCACTGCGATAACCATGCGACCTGACTTCTCATCGTTGCCGGTCGTCTTGATGTCAGGCTCTTTGCCAGTGATTCTCGTGTATTCGTCGAGCACCTTGAAAGCTTCCTGGACCGCCTCCGGAGTCATTGGAATCTGTGATGAAGCGGGAAAGGTGCTGTTGATGATCGGACTTGCTGAGCTACTCTTAATACTAGCTGGGCTGAAGATTATTAAAGGGGAGAAGAGGATGAGAAGAATTGCGAGTCTCATGGGGATACTTCCTAAGTTGGGGACTAGTTGAAGCGACCGCCTTTTATGTCTTTGTCGAGTTGAAGTCAATAAAAAAGTGCGTGTGATTTGGTGGATCGTCTGATTTGTTGCGGTTAAGAACGATCGACGAAATCGTACGAACTCACACCAACAAAGTCCGACCGCAAAATCGAGTTCCCAGAACCCTCTGAAACTGATGAAGATTACATTCCCGGGTCATCTGCCGATGGTCCATAAATCGAAGGGACCTTGCCACCCATGGGGCGTATATAAGCACTCAGTTGCCCGCGATGATGGATTGCGTCGAACATGAAGTCCCAAAGAAACTCTACCGTCGGTCTCTCAAACACCACGTTTCCCTGATAAAGGAACTGCGCGTTCCTCTGCTCGGCAGCGACATCCATCTTAGCGACCTTGTCTAGTAACTCAGTCGACAACTTCTCAAACATCCCGATCATTTCATCTCGATTTGGTGGCTTAGCTTCAGTCCATTCAGACTTCCCCGTGTCGACGACATCGTTCAGGGCCTTCAATTCATTAGTCACCGTCCAAGCTAACTGCTCAGCTGATGGAGAACGTTCATTCGGTTTGTAGCTAAGGTCTTGAGGCAGCGCTCTAAGAACTTTTAGAAAGACCGGGAACTCGGCCTTTGCACGTTTAAGATAGAACTCTCGCAGCGTCATTTTTGATTCCTCCGGGACGAATTATGTCATTCTCCAAAGGCTTTAGAGGCTGTGTCAAATCAAATGTTGAAAGCTTTAACCACAAAGACACTAAGGCTCTAAGGCACGAACTTGAAAATCATTGAGTTAATGTGGCATTCGTGACTTCGTGTCTTTGAGGCTTTGTGTTAGGTCTTTTCTTCGCCAGTTTTGACACACTCTTCAGCTTGGGGGCAGTGGTAATTCCGTGATTACGGTAGAACCAGGCCATTTTCCGCCAAAGGAAGCGCTCTTAGACGCAAACCAGTCGCGTTGAAAATTGCGTTGGCAACGGCAGGTGCCAGGCCAACGATTGGGGTCTCGCCCGCACCAGCAGACGGAACATCTTTTCGATCTACGAGCACTACTTCGATGGCAGGCAAGTCAGTGAAGCGAGGAACCCGGTAAGTCGCAAAACGCGGATTCAAAATCTTCCCATTCTCAAACTTGATCGATTCAAACATTGCGCCGCCAATTGCCTGGACGATTGAGCCCTCGATCTGGTTCTTCAGTTGAAGCGGATTAACCACTGCGCCGCAATCGAAGGCTTCGACGACTCGCACAATCCTGACTTCGGCTTTGTTCTTTTCGCTGGTTTCCTCAATTGCGATCTCGGCGCACGTTGCTATATAGCCATTCTTTTCAAATCCGCATGCCAAACCATAGCCATGCCCTTTTGCTGGTTTCGTCTTACCCCAACCAAATTTTGTCGCAGCAGCTTGCAGCACGTCTCGCAACCGGGGATTCTTGATGTTCTTTATGCGAAAGTCTAACGGATCCATTTTTAGGGATTCGGCAAGCTCATCGATGTGGCTCTCTCGCGCAAAATGATTTGCGGTTGCTGCAAGTCCCCGATAAGAACCCTGACGCAGAGGCGAGTCGGAGGAATGAAACTGGATGTCAGTGTTGGGAATGTCGTATTTGATCTGAATACCGGAGCTGCCGGAGTTGTAGTTATGAAACTCCCACGCAGTTATCTTTCCGTCCGCTTTGACTCCACTCTTAATGTCGATAATTCCAGCAGGGCGAAAGTATGCCCACGAGAATTCTTCCTGGCGTGACCAAACGAGTTTGACAGCTTTGCCTGCCGCTCGTGCTAACCGTGCGGCTTCGATCGCGTATTCACCGCTATGTTTGCCGCCATATGCGGAACCAGTGTCGGGAACTATTACGCGAATTCGATCTTCACCGATATGGAATGCTTCCGCAAGTTCATTACGAACACCGAATGGTCGCTGAGTTCCGGTCCAAACAGTTAATTTATCGCCAGCCCATTCAGCTACTGCTGCTCTCGGCTCGAGCGGGGCATGTGCGATGTAATCGACGGTGTAAGTTTGAGTAAGTTTCTTATCAGCAACAGCAAAACCATCTGCAATCGAACCCTGTGGACGGGAGCCGCCGCCACGTTCACCTCCTTCGCCATCACCTCGTCCACTTCGCGGTTTACGCAAGACTGCGAACAACTCGGAATTTGACGGTTGCGGTGGCGTTTGCCAGCGAACGATGATCGCCTCTGCTGCCTGTTTCGCAGTTAGCTGATCCGGTGCAACTATGCCGATGAAATCTCCTTCAACGACGACTTTGACTCCGGGTATTGCTGTCGCTTTCTTCTCGTCAACGGAAATTACGGTTGAATTAAATGCCGGCGCGCGCACAATCTTTCCGTAAAGCATGCCGTCGCGTTTAAGATCCGACACATAACGATGCTGTCCGGTAACAAAGTCTCGAGCATTGGTCTTAGTTGCGGAGGTTCCCGCGACCGTCCATTTGTTGGGTTGTTTGATGGGAGTAGTTTCGGGGATAACCATCACAAGTTTTTGACCCTTAGCAACTTCGCGGAGGGCCAATTTCCGGGTTTTGTCCTGATTCACAAACTCGCCATCGAGAAGTTGTAGCTCAGTTGCCGGAAGCTTCATCTGCTCTGCTGCGATTGCAATCAACTTCTCCCGAGCTGCGGCGGCAGCTTTACGTAGTTGAGGAGCCATCGTCGGCGTAGTTCGACTCCCGAATGTGCCCGCATCAAATGGAACCAGGTCAGTATCACCCATCACGATGTTTACGGATGACATTGGTAGCTGGAGTTCGTCAGCAACGGCCTGGATAAGAGACGTCCGGGCGTTTTGGCCCACTTCGACCTTGCCGGTGAGCACCGTTACGGCGCCATCTTCGTTGAGATGGATCCAGGCATCAATGTTTTTGGGCAGATTGTTGTTGAAGCCACCGCGACCAGACTCCTGGGCTTCGTAGTTGTTTGCACACACAAGAAAAACGATGCCGACGCCAAAGGTTTTGATAAAGTCGCGACGATCGACCTGAAAGTGATACGAACTTCCCGCAAAAAGCTCATAGCGTTCCGGTTCGATATCTATCAAGACTTCGGGTTCCTTATTCATTAACCGATTCCTTGCGACTGATGGCTTGGCCCGATGCCATTTGGATAGCGTTGATAATTCTTTCGTAGACGCCACAGCGACATATATTTCCACTCATCCCATCAATGATCTGTTCTCGCGTGGGTTGCGTAATTTGGCGGAGGAGTGCTGTTGCAGACACGATCATGCCTGACGTGCAATAAGCGCACTGCATCGCGTCGGCCTTGATGAATGCTTCCTGGAGTGGAGTTAGCTTTCCATCTTTTTCGAGACCTTCGATTGTGACGATGGATTTGTTCGCGGCGCGTCCGACCTGGGTTACGCAGGAACGAGTTGCTTCACCATCGAGTAAGACGGTGCACGCGCCGCATTGTGCTTCACCGCAGCCGTACTTCGTTCCGGTGAGATCGAGATAATCCCTGAGAACGGTGAGCAAGCTGACGCTCGCTTCAACATCGACCGAAAGCTTTTTCCCGTTCACGTTGAGAGCTGTGACTTTAGCCATAGCAAATTCTCAGCGGCAAAATTATTGGGGATTAAGGGTTGATTATAACCTACAGGAGTGCGTGGAGTCGTATACGGGTTTGTGCGATCAGAATCCGCAAGAGCTTACCGCGGAGGCTAAGTCGCCAGGCCAGTGGCATTGGCCGCTCGAGGCGTTCGCTGATCATCAGGAAACTCACAGCTGCCATCGCAGCAAGATGTCCTTCTGTTATTACCATGGGAAGTAACATCAATGCCCAGCAAGATCCTACGCACCAAACTCCGTGTGCTATCCCGAATCGAAGTGCATCCAGATCAGCCGCGACGCCAAACGCTTTCAGTGCACGATGATTATGACTGCGATTAAGACAGCGCTGTTTATTCGGAGAACACTGCCACACAAGGACGATAATCCCCACTATTATCGCCGGAAGATATGAGCCAGGCAGTACCCAGTTCAAAACCATGATTGTGGTTAACAACAGAACTCCTGCCAACATCCAAATCACTGCATAGCCAGCCACGAAGAGAAGCACAGATCGCAAGCGTCGACTTTTGAAACTGCGCTCGCTGACGTGATGAATTGGTTGGATCAGCGTAGGTAACATCATCGCGATTAGCATCACTGTCCAGCCAATTACCAGCGATGAGATCGGGTTCATCTGCAGCAACATCTGGAAAGACGCCAGTGAACGGTCTGAGTCGCTTACTGGACAGTGATTGAGGGTGACACCAAGGGGACTAACCAGGAGCATCACCCATGTTGTTGCGCTTAGCAGCAGTATCAGAACCGATATCTGCTGACGTGTGGTGCCTATAGTCATTACTACCAAATCTAACGAGCTTGGCACACCGAGAAGGAAACTGAATATTCGTTACTGCTGGCCTCTACGATAAACACCGACGCGCCCGACGGTGAGTTCGGCTCCTTCCGGAACAGCATGATTCGGCTCAATTCTTACATCCAGCGAATCCGTATCGAGTCTGTTGTTGAGAAAGAGATTGTCGATAATGTTAGTAATGTCCAGGACAAAGTTAAGGCCCTCGCCACCGTGTTGGTCGTCCTTTTGGCTGGCCCTTCGGAGACCGAAAAGGGCGACGGTTCCGGCTGCCTGTTGGTTGACGGTTACTTTAAGTTTGTAAGCATCGATGTTACCGCGAACATTTTCAAGCCGCAGGTACACCTTATCAGGCTTAGAAGAAACAGAAGCAGTCTCAAGACTCTCAGATACTTTTTCCTGAACTCCTTGATCCAGTTTTACCTTTGCACGAGCACCAGCACTACCTATCTCAAGATTGCTTTCAGTGGCTCCAACTAGTTCCGCATCTCCGAGGTTCATAACCGCTCCTGATGCCATTTCCGCCGCTTCGGGACTTGCACCCAACTTGATTAACCTAATTGCTTCGTTTACGGGCTGCGCGGGAAGACCCGTAGTTAGATCGTCGTATCCATAGTCTACCTCATCGAGACTTTTTACCATGTCTGGGGTGTAGACCCACGCGCTACCGTCAGGCATGGGCATGACAAATTCGCGCTCGCCGGCTGCTGCCGGTCCGCTCAGCCAGTTTGAATCAGTAGGGTTGCTATTTCCGTTTGCGTTCCAGGAGGCCCACATCCGGTCAATGTTGCTGTGATGTAAGTAGAAGATTGGATCGAGCGCGGCAATGCCCGGGTCACTCATCAATCCCCAGACAGTTTGATTACTATTAATCCCTCCGACATCAACATGTACTCCGTTATGCGGGTTACTTTCGAGGTCGCCGAAGTCGCCTCCTGAATGTTGAAAGCCTGTATCTGGCCCACCATAGTTGTCGAGATAGACGGTATCTGCCTGGCAGTCGGCGTTTTCATCACTCGTTACGTAAATGTCGCCGTTGAAATGTGGACCGTATCGCGCTCTTACAAAGAGTGGATTTGCGGTTCCATCGGGTAAGGATGGTTGGCTAAAAGCTGGCGGAATTTTAAAGTCATTCCCTGGTCCAAAATAGTTCCAATATGGCAATGCCCAGGTTGTTGGACCGCCAAGACTGACGACCGCTGCGCGAATTTGTTTCTCCAGTGCGATCAGGTATCCGCGATGCCAGGGAGTGAAGTACCACGTTGCATGCTGACACTGATTCCAATAGCGTTTTACGACATTCTGTGCAGGCAATGGTGAACTCGGTACCTGGGGAGGGGCAGGTATTTGATCCCAGCGAGGGAATTGGGCAGGACCAGTAAGGTAATAACCATGGATCGCCGCATAAAACCACCAACTGTTTGGATCATTTAGCGCGCGGGACATCATCTTGCCGACGCCTTTCGCGTACCACAATAGGTCTGGGTTGCTGAAAGTGCCGCCATTGTTCCACGCATTCGTTCTGGTGAAGTTGGCCATCTCTTGACTCCTTTTCTAAATGAACGCCCCAAAAAGGGACGCGCCCGTCATTCTTATAGAAGTTTTGCCTGTTCAGTTCTTAAGACTTATCGGTAAACAAATGCAGATTTGCACCGGCTGGATTGAGCGAGTATGCGAGGAAGAAAACTCGTGAGAATTCAGCCTATGAGAACGGCGGAGACGATATGCCCGTTTGACTTTAAAGTCAACGGTTGTTTCGTGCTTGAAGTGTTGTGTCCGATATGCCTTAGCTTGTCGGGGCCCAATTTAAGACTCGAGTTTGTGCAACCCCGACAAGCTAAAGCATACCGGACACAACACCGCCAAGCTGAAACCTATCGGACGTCGGAATAGTAATAGGTAGATCTGGTCGTTTCAGTCCTGGTACTGTAAATTCATCGAACTGCGGAGCGATAGCTTATTGAAAGGACTTCACTATGCGTCAAATTCACCTTGGGTTGGTACTTTTGTTGATGACATTTGGTTCTGCTGCTCATGCACAAACATCTGCGGCTAATGTAGAGGAAGCTGCAATCCGGCAAACCGCTCTTGATTACATTGAAGGTTGGTATGAAGGAAACGCGGAGCGCATGGAACGCGCACTCCATCCAGAACTAGCTAAAAGAATTGTGCGCACAAATCCGCAGAATAAACAAAGCCGGCTCGACCAGATGAGCGCGATGACCCTCGTACAGGGAACGCGCCGAGGCGGCGGCAAGGATACAGCGAAAGAGCGACAGCAAAAGGATGTTACCGTGCTTGACGTTTTCGAAAACGCCGCGAGCGTTAAGGTTGTCGCTTCCGATTGGATTGATTACTTACACATGGCGAAATTTAATGGGCGATGGGTTATCGTGAATGTCTTATGGGAGCTAAAGCCCGCCAAATAAAATAAGCTTTAAATGACGAGTCCCTCCCATGACCACTTCGGGATGACCAAACCGTCCGGGACGTCATCAGCCGAGCGGTGGTAATGAGCCATTGAATCTGTGGTAGCCCACGCGAAGTAATCATGCAATGCGTTCCGCAGCCGCTCGTCGTCTGCAAGGCGAACATCTTCCAGTGCCTGATCGAAGCAAGCGATCGCCCGCTGGTCCATTTCTTCGTGCAACCCGTTACCCGCGTGAATCCGCACAACTGCTGTCTCATCGCCGTACTGGTTGGAGTATAGCGACGGTCCGCCGAAAGCCTCCGCCCAGTACGCAGCAAGCCGCTCAGTGTGCTGCGGATGGTATCCGTGGCGGAACGCGTGGCTAACCACTTCGTCCTCGAGAACGCGCGTGTGCCATGCGTGCGCCAGCTTCAGCACACCGTCAAGACCACCAATGGCTTCGTAGAGCGTTAGTTTTGTTTCGTTGTCCATTCCCGAATTATGCAGCATTCCTGGTGGTCGGGGAATAGAGGTATCGAGCTAAAGAGTTTATCCACAGATTACGCCGATTACGCAGATTTTTGGTGAATGACCGAGTTCATTTCGCAAGGTCGTTCAAATCTGCGTAATCGGCGTAATCTGTGGATAGTTTCTCTCTTCAGGTTTGATTTGCGGCCGATTCCTTTACGACGCCTTAATCGTCATATCTTTCGCGGTTGCCGAATCACGACGGCGAATGAATGGAATTAGCATCGGCACTGAACGGCGATATGCGTTGTAAGACTCACCATGTTCGCGCGCTAAGTCTCGCTCCTCGAATTGAATTGCCAGGAGAATGTAAGCAGTTGTGGCTATTGAGAAGAGCAGATGCGCCAATGTCATCGTCGGTGTGCTCCAGAATGCAAAGAGCCAGCCAACGTAAAGAGGGTGCCTGACGAGGCGGTACGGTCCTGGCATCCCGAACTGCAGGGTCGTGTAAGGCTTGCCCCGAAGATAGAGCCAAACCTGTCGTAGGCCGAAGAGATCGAAGTGATTGATCAAGAATGTCGAGAGCAGTACCAATGCAAAACCGAAGGCAAACAATACTCGCACGACTCCTCGTCCTAATGGATCTTCGATCGACCACACTACACCGCCTAACGGTCGCCACAGCCAGAACAACAGGATTAGAGCAAGACTCGAAAACAGAACGTAGGTCGACCTCTCCAGCGGCTTCGGTATAACCCGAGTCCACCATTCCTTAAACCACTTGCGGGCCATGATGCTGTGCTGCACTGCAAAGAGTGTCAACAGGCCTACATCAATCAAGAAGCTAACCATGATTGGCCCACTCGGCGGACCGTCGAGAGTACTCGGTACTGCAAAGTTCCCGATGAAACCGATGGCGTACAGGAAAGTCGCAAAGAAGATCAGGTAGCTGATACTTCCGTAAGTGAAGAATGCAATTCGCTTGAACATAGTTCTGTCTCCATTTCTGGCTTGTAATGCCCGGGTAGTTTCTTGTTAAGCAGATGTCCCCAACGGGCAATGGCCTCGAAAACCGCTTCCACATCTTCCGTTTTGGTTTCGTTTGGAGGGACGGTGATCCGGATCGCTCTGAAGCCACCGATGCTGGTCGTCATTACTAGCGCGAAACCGCTATTAATAACCGCCGATACGATCTTATCGTTGAGCTCATTGAGCCGCGCTTGAATTTCAGGTTCCTCTTGATGTTCCACAAGGCTATTCGGCACGTAGCGAAAGCAGTATTCATTGCGCGTCGGCTCGTGAACTACGGCGAAGTCAGGGTGTTCGCTGACAAGATCATGTAGGACTGTTAAGGTTGTCTTCATCACGCGGTGCATGATGTGATCCAAGTTGTGAATTGGCTATGGGAGTTTCGTCCCGGTTTGGCTGTACTTGAGACTAATTGGCTGGGACATTAGTCCTGATCGAATACGCACGTTTCGAATCCCCCACACGGTAGTGTGGGGATCGTTCAAGTCCTTTCTACAGGGGCGGGTCGAGTGCGTGAGGTTTCGAATCCCCCACACGGCAGTGTGGGGGATTCGGAAACCCGTTGCGTAGTAGTTCGCTGTAGAAAGGACTTGACAATCCCCACACTGCCGTGTGGGGATTCGAAACCCCGTTGCGTAGTAGTTCGTTGTAGAAAGGACTTGAACAATCCCCACACTGCCGTGTGGGGATTCGCGACTCTCAATCAATTGTAGCGCTTCGCGGTCGCTGCTAGAATCGGCTCCCCCACCTAAGCTCCAAATGCCGGATTGCTAATTGGATGACAAAAAAGCCCACCCAACGAATCCGATACGTGCGTACCACTGATGGAGTCCAATTGGCATGGGCCGAGGCTGGTACAGGACCCGTTCTTCTAAAGGCCGCTAACTGGCTCACTCACCTCGAGTACGAATGGGAGAGCCCCGTTTGGCGACACTGGATCCGCTTCTTTAGAGACAACTTTCGCTACATTCGTTACGACGAGCGTGGCTGTGGAATGACGGATCGGAACACCGGTGACCTCTCGCTTGAACGTTGGGTCGCCGATGTTGAGGACATCGTCGCTGCCGCCGATCTGCCCGAGCGTTTCACGTTGCTTGGTATCTCCCAGGGTGGCGCAATCTGCGTTGCTTATGCGGTTAAGCACCCGGAGCGTGTTTCGAAACTCGTGCTTTATGGCGGCTATGCGCGCGGTCCATTTCAGCGCAATGATCCAGACCGCGCCAGCTTCTATCGAGCGATGATTGATCTCGCTCGGCTCGAATGGGGCAGCGATAATCCCACGTTTCGGCAGATTTTCACTTCGCGCTTCATTCCAGGAGGAACTGAAGAACAGCTTGACTGGTACAACGACATTTGTCGCAAGACCCTGACGGCTGAGGTGGCGGCCAAACTTCTCGAGTCGCGCGCAATGATCGACGTGACGGCGTTGCTCGGCGAGGTGCGCGCGCCGACACTTGTACTGCACGCACGAGGTGATGTCGTTGTGCCGATTTCAGAAGGTCATATCCTCGCGGCTGGAATCCCGGGTGCTCAGTTCATCGAGTTAGACTCAAATAACCACGTATTGCTCGAGCACGAACCGGCATGGCAACGCTTTCAAAATGAAGTGCTTGAGTTTATGAACCTCAAGGCGCCCAGCGGAGATGAAGACTCGGCGTTTGCTTCGCTATCACCGCGTGAGCGAGAGGTGCTGACGCTGATCACACAGGGACTAGGTAACGCCCAAATCGCGGAGCAATTGTCGATCAGCGAAAAGACTGTCCGCAATCACGTCTCGAACTTATTCGACAAGCTTGGAGTCTGGACCCGTGCGCAAGCGATGGTGTTCGCGATGGAACGCGGTTTTAAGGGCGATGAATAGATGAAAAAGCAGTGAAAGGAGTCGATCATGAAACGAACTACTAATTGGATCACTCTTCTGGCAACCATCGTTCTGTCGAGTTTCCCAGTCGTGGCACAACAAGATGCAAGGTGGCCTCAGTTTAGAGGGCCGAATTCCTCGGGACTTGGCGTTGGCAAGCCGCCGGTTCACTTTGGGCCTGACCAAAATGTTCGTTGGAAGACCGCAGTGGGACCTGGATTATCGTCGCCTATCATCTGGGAAGGGCGCATTTTCCTGACGGAATTTGATCCAACGAAGAAACAGCTTGCGACTCTATGTATTGATCGACGCACAGGAAAGATCCTTTGGCGGCGTGTTGTTGTGCCGGAACAGATCGAAAAGGTACACGAAATTAGTAGCCCAGCCGGTTCCACGCCTGTCACTGACGGTGAACTAGTTTATGTCTACTTTGGGTCTTACGGGTTGCTCGCCTATGACATGAACGGAAACATGAAGTGGGAAAAGCGGCTACCTCTGCCTGAGAATCCCTACGGTGCGGTTTCCTCACCAATCATTGCCGGCGATTTGCTGGTACTGAACCATCAAGGTAAAGACGCCTACCTGCTCGGTCTTAATCGCCGCAATGGCAGCACAGTCTGGAAGACTGACCGCTCCAAGTTTCAGTACGGGTGGTCGACTCCTGTGTATTGGCGCCACGAGGGCATCGACGAGATTGTCGTGTTAGGCGGTGACTTTAACCCGGACCAACGTTTGATGGCCTACAATCTTGCGGATGGCGCGGAACGATGGTGGATAGGGGGGCTGCCGCCTTGCGGGAAAAGCACTCCAGTCATTGGCGGTGGTCTGCTGTTTCTCGCAGCGCCGGACATTATTTTAGAGACGAGCGCCGAAATGAAAAACCCTGAGCGCGCCGCTCAGTTCTACGCGAAAAATGCGGCTCGGGTTACGGCGGTACGTCCTGGCGGCAAGGGAGAAGTCAACCAAACTAATATTGCGTGGTCAGAGAAAAAAGGGGTGCCTGGCGTTCCGTCGCCTTTGTACTACAACGGGAGGCTTTATACGTTCCAGAACGGTGGGATTGTTTACGCGCGGGTGGCAACGACGGGCGAGTTAGTGTACACGGGAAGGCTAGGAGCGCCAGGTTACTACTATTCCTCTCCGGTAGCCGCTGACAACAAGGTTTACATTGCTTCTGAAGAAGGAGTGGTGGTTGTAGTCGAGGCTGGTGAACAGTTGAAGGTACTGGCTACAAACAAGCTCGACGGAACTGTCCTGGCCACACCTGCGCTAGCAGACGAAAACATCTATGTGAGGACTGAAAATAAGCTGTACGCTTTTGGAAAGTGAAATATCACTTTCACAATCACGGAAGAGTTTCGACGTTAAAGTAGAATCTGAACGTTCCTGTATCACGACAGTGGGTGTTTCGCGCAACAGCACGCCATGTTCATCAAACGCTTTTAGTTGAACACTGATCGATTCATTAGGCCGACCCGACACAGTTTGGGAAGGATTAAAGGCCCTAAAGCGGATTAGTTCACCGTTGGCCACCCAGGCCCTTGCGGTCTCTCCTGGTACTTCTATTTGTTCACTTTGGTTTTGCGCATCAACCTGGAGCACAAAAAAGCCGATAGCAATAAGAATCAAGGTAGCTTTCGAGATCAGCTGCTTGCGACGTTTGAAATTCATCTCTTTCTCCTTAATGTTTTTGTGTTTACGGCACGCGATACGGTACCTATGGTCAATCAAGACTCCGTAGCGACTACTTGCCTGAAATAACGCGACAAACAGACGGAGATACTCCCATCGGCTGTTATTTTTTGCGGTTGATGGATTCGCACTCCTCAGTCTAAATTGACGTTGAAAGGTGGGTTCGCAAGCGTGAAACTAAAACTGAAACTAACCGGCGCCATACTCATGTGCATGGTTCTGCTTGTGTCAGTAGGTAATGGGCAGAACGCGGACAAGGGAATCCTCACATTGGATCGCATATTTAGCTCGGATGAGTTTCGTTCGGAAACGTTTGGGCCGGCGCGCTGGCTTGAGGATGGTAGTGCCTACACCACACTGGAACCTTCAGCCATCGACAATAAAGCGCGAGACATTGTTCGTTATGAAGCAGCCAGTGGTGCGCGCGTGGTTTTGATCGCCGCCGCATCACTAATTCCCGGTGGAGCTTCGACGCCTCTGGTCATTGAAGACTATTCCTGGTCTAAAGATGGGAGAAAGCTTCTCATCTTTACGAACACAAAACAGGTCTGGAGGCAGAAAACACGCGGTGATTACTGGGTCTTCGACATCTCGGCAAAAAAGCTGTTTCAAGTCGACAAAAATGCCACGCCTTCAACGCTGATGTTTGCAAAGTTCTCTCCTGATGCAACCCGCGTGGGATATGTCCGGGAGAACAATCTTTATGTCCAGGATCTCGCGACCACTAGAATCACTGCGCTAACCCGTAGTGGATCGAAGCGAATTATTAACGGAACTTTCGATTGGGTCTATGAGGAAGAGCTCGACTTGCGAGATGGCTGGCGCTGGAGTCCCGATGGTCGCAGCATTGCTTACTGGGAATTGGATACCGAAGGGGTGCCTGACTATTACCTCATCAATAACACCGATTCGTTATATCCAAAGATCATTACGATTCAATATCCTGTAGCCGGGGAAACGAATTCGGCTGCTCGCATTGGTGTGGTCAGCGCGACTGGCGGTGCGACACGCTGGTTACAAGTGCCCGGCGATTCACGCAATAACTATATCGCGCGCATGAACTGGGCCGGGAACTCAAACGAGGTTGTCCTTCTTCAGCTCAACCGAAGGCAAAATGCGCTCAATGTAATAATCGGCAATGCTAAAACCGCTCAGGTTCAAACCATCCTGACTGAGAAAGATGATGCCTGGGTCGATGTCGATGCTGATGATATCTCCTGGCTTTCGGATGGTTCGCGTTTTCTTTGGCTCAGCGAACGAGATGGATGGCGGCATGTCTATGTAGCTTCACGCGGAGGCATGAAACCGCTGTTGATTACGCCCGGTGCATTCGATGTCATCAGCATCGAGGGGGTGGATGAAAAGGGCGGTTGGCTTTACTACATCGCCTCACCCGACAACGCGACGCAGCGTTATCTCTATCGAACCAGCCTCAGTGGCAACGGCAAGACAGAGCGCGTCAGTCCGGCCGCGGAGTCCGGCTCACATTCATATTCGATTGCACCAAATGCGGCATGGGCTTTTCATACGTTCTCTACCATCGGTACGGCTCCGACAGTCAAATTGGTTCATTTGCCAGATCATCGAGTAGTTCGTGTATTGGCTTCAAACTCCGAAACGATTTCAAATGTCAGCAAGCTAAACGTCAGTCAGCCTGAATTCATCAAGGCTGATATTGGATCGGGAGTAATTCTGGATGGCTGGATGATCAAACCACCAAACTTCGATCCAGCGAAGCGTTATCCGGTCTTGATTTATGTCTATGGCGAGCCCGCGAGCCAGACGGTAATGGATCGTTGGGGCTCAACTCGTTACCTCTGGCATCAGCTATTGGCGCAACACGGGTACCTGGTGATGAGTTTCGACAACCGTGGTACTCCGGCGCCGAAGGGCCGCGCCTGGCGCAAGGTTGTCTACCGAAAGATTGGCGTTTTGGCTGCTGAAGAACAAGCCGCAGCAGCGCGAATAGTGCGAGGGTGGCCCTTCGTTGATCCGCAGCGCATTGCCATTTGGGGCTGGAGTGGTGGTGGGTCGATGACGCTAAATCAAATGTTTCGCTATCCTGACATTTATCAGGTAGGAATGTCTGTAGCGCCAGTTACTGATCAGCACTTTTACGACACCATATATCAGGAACGTTATATGGGACTGCCGCAAGACAACGAAGCAGACTACCGCCGTGGCTCACCAGTTACTCATGCAGCTGGTCTCGCCGGCAAGCTCCTGATCGTACACGGATCGGGCGATGATAATGTTCACTACAAGGGAACCGAAGTACTAGCAAATGTTCTGATAGCCAACAACAAGCAGTTCACTATGATGGAGTATCCAAACCGACGTCATGGAATTAGCGAGGGTGCGGGGACGACGGTGCATTTGTTTGAATTGCTGACAGGATTTTTGGAAACGAATCTGCCGGCAGGAGCTCGGTAGAGACGATATCAGCCGGCATCCGCTCCAATAAATAACTCATCAAAAGCGACGGACAAACCAGGCAGTAGCGGACTTTCAAGCTTGTCACCTTTGACTAGAACAGCAACCGGCGCAAGTTCGTCATTCTTCGATCTAAAGACTTCGATAGATTGAAGCCTCCAATCAAGAATCCAGTATTCCCTCACGCTGCGCCTTGAGTAGAGCCCCATCTTGGCCTCGCGATCTCGTCGTTCATTTTTTGCGCCAGGTGACAAAACTTCGATGATCAGATCCGGCGCCGAGTGCAGCTTCCCATCGGACCCAAGTGCCTCGGCCAATCGTTGATTACAGAGCCACGCGACATCTGGAATGACATCGTCGTCATCGGCGAAGATTAATCCGGGCGCAAAGATAGTCTGTCCGAGTTGCGTTCGATCGTTCCAGGTTTGGAGAGATGGTAGACATTTCCACACACGTGTTGGTGATAGAAGTGAGGTTGCTTTGACACGAAGAGTTCTCCCCCGATGATTTCATAACGCGTCCATTCGTCGTGAGGTAGCGCATCGAGATCAGCGGATGTCCAATGTAAGGTTGAGGCCATTGTTATTTTCGCTCCAAGGGTGATGAAAGTATAGTTGAAGAGAAGGAATAGTGTCTAAGCTTGATTATCTGCGCCGGAGCGGGATAGAAATGTGCGGTACATTCCAACCCTGCGCAACCAGAACCGGATTCTCGCCGCTGATATTCCGAATGTCATATGTCGCTTCAATCTTTCGAGTCTCCCCGGGAAGTAGCGTTACATAGTTGTCCTGCCAAATGACTGGCAAAATGCTTTGCCGATTCTGGCCCTGCTGTATTCCCAGTTCAACGAAGAAGGCGAGACTCTTGCCAGGATTCGATAGATTAATGTGAGCTGTTTCTTCGCCGTTCGCCTGGCGCACCGTTGTCGCTGCGACGTTCAACTTTACCGATGGCAGTTCACTTAGTTGAGTCATATCGGCGAAGGAACTGGTTGGTGTGTAGTACCAGGTGGATTTTGACCAATCAAGGACATCATCGGTTTTGGACAACCAGTAGAAGTTGTTGCTGATTGTTTCCCGATGTTCGTCCTCTAGCGTTAGCTTTAAAAAATAAGTAGAAGAAATGTCGG
>JBKPQV010000751.1:0-9335 GCA_046734235.1 Acidobacteriota bacterium | reverse complement strand
TCAATTCGCGCATCTCCATAAGCCTTCACGTAAACCACTTGACCGTCTTTAACAACCGCGATCGAGGCACTAGGTACTCCAGTGCGCGCAAGCGTTTCAGTAGCTAACTTGTCTATGGCGTCTTTGGTTTCTGGTGAAAGTTGCGCATGGGCGCTAAGGGGAAAAACGGAGAGAAGAAGAACCAGTAACAAAGTTTTTCGCATTGAATTCTCCTGCAGAATGTCTGGGTAACAGCAGAATTTAAACACGAAGACTCGAAGACACAAAAGTCACGAACGTCCAACAATGTGAGATTTTGGTGTCTTCGAGCCTTCGTGTTTTTGTGGTTAAAAGACTCCTCGATCTAGTGTTTAGTTGAGATCGTTTTACTGACCAATTGGAGGATCCGTTACAACCGCAGGCTGAGTTGCGTTAACGTGTATCGTGTTTGAATCGGAGTCCAGGTAATAGTGATTCCTCCCGGTCGCCCCGACACCTTCTGTTACCTGTGGATCAGCGTTAACTGTATAGCCGGCCTGTTGCGCGGTTGACTTGGGGATTACTTTCATCGTGAAGACATAACCTTCGACAATCGGCGTCGTGCCGTCATAGCGGGAGTCGAGTAGGTTTTCCTTGCGCATCTCTTCGAAAGTTCCGAAGGTGCTACGTTGGTGCCCGTTATAGTAAAGCATCTGTTGTTCTGCAATCGAACGCATCGACTTGATCGCCGCTGCCTCATTTGCCGCTCTCACCGCTGCGCGCCAGCCGGTTACGCCGACAGCGATGAGGATCCCAATAATTGCAATCACAATCATCAACTCGATCAGGGAGAATCCGCGTTGATTCGTTTTTCTATTCTTTACGGTGGTCATAAAGCCTCCTCGAGCCCTTTACACGATGAATGTCTGACTGAGGTTCCGATATCTAACAGATTGATATCAAGTATTTTGCCGGACTCGGTCGCGGCGCCAGTCTACTACAGGATGGACCCAAGGTCGAAAGGAGGGTAGTTATTTCAGATTTCAGATTGGAGATTTCAGATTGACGCCTTGGATCTTGGGTCCTAGGTCCTGGGTCTTTGGTCTTTGGTCTTTGGTTTTTAGGTCTTACAACCGAAGTTCCAAACCCAACCTCTAAAACCAAAGACCTAAGACCTAAGACCTAAGCCCCCAGACCAAAGACCAAAGACCTAAGACCTAAGACCTAAGACCTAAGACAAGAACAAAGACCCAAGATCCAAGACGTCAATCTGAAATCTCCAATCTGAAATCTGAAATAGCCTCGGCCCCCCTTAACATGTAGAATGCAGGGCAGTTGATGCGAAACCTTGAATCAATTAGTAGCGGACAAGTTGCCAGCGCCAATGCCGTTGAACAAATCGAACGGCTGCAGGATGCGGTCGAGACTGTAATTAAAGGAAAGCCGGAAGCCATTCGGCTGGCAATCGTTACCCTTATCGCCGGTGGGCATCTGCTGGTTGAAGACGTTCCGGGCGTAGGGAAAACAACTCTGGCTCATGCTTTGGCCCGGGCCCTCGACTGTTCCTTCCAGCGAATTCAATTCACTTCGGATCTGCTGCCTTCCGACGTCATCGGGCTGTCTGTCTATAACCAGCACAGCGGCGTATTCGAGTGGAAACCAGGACCGGTGTTTGCGAATGTGGTCCTCGCTGATGAGATTAATCGAACGACGCCGAAGACCCAGTCAGCCTTGCTTGAGGCTATGGCTGAAAGACATGTGACGGTCGAAGGAGCCACACATCCTCTGCCGTCGCCATTTATTGTTTTGGCGACACAGAATCCAATCGAACATCATGGAACTTACCCACTGCCGGAATCTCAATTGGATCGTTTCATGTTGCGTCTGCGAATTGGCTATCCGGCTCCCGCGGATGAAGAGTTGATCTTAAGAGATCGCGAATATACTGACCCGCTTGATGATCTCCAAAGTGTCATGACTGCGCAGGAGGTCAGTGAACTGCAGAGAACAGTCGCAACGGTCGTTGTTGACGACTCATTGGTCCAGTATCTAATGAGAATTGTCGCGGCTACTCGCGATTCTGAAATGCTTGATCTCGGTGTAAGTCCCCGAGGCACATTATCTCTATTTCGAGCAGCACAGGCGCTGGCCCTCACCGAAGAAAGAACGTTTTGTATCCCCGATGACATAAAACGATTGGTCGTTCCAGTGTTTGCTCACCGTATTGTTGTTAGCTCCCGTTTCGCTTCATCGCTTCGTCGTAGTGAAGAAGCAGAGGCCGTTCTAAACGAACTCCTGAAAACCGTCAGCGTCCCTCTGTGAACACTGGGGAGTGACAATGAAAGACGAAGCTGCCGGTTCACGCAGATTTTCTTTTATCCCTCAAACTTCATCGTTGGCGCGAGTGATCCTGGGCACGTTGCTTGTCTTCGCAGGATTATTGGCAGCGATTGTTACTGTGCTTGCGCGACGTGAAAATGAAAACGGGTTGGCAGGCGCAGCGGCCGTACTATCGCTGATAATTGCCGTCCTGCTGACAATCTTTATCGTCCCTCCATTGGCTCGTTCGGCCCGACTAGAAGTAGCAAATTGGGATCCCCCTTTTGAGCCGACCAGCGGTGGAGGAGTCTTCTTAGTAATCATTGTCGTTGTGGGTTTCGCGGCCTGGAATACTGGCAACAACCTTTTGTTCCTTGTTTTTTCACTTTTGTGTTCGACGCTTTTTGTCGGTTGGATTGCCGCCCGGGCCTCACTGCGAGACCTAAATGTTTCTGCCCGATTTCCTGATCACATCTTTGCTGGTGAAGCAGCTCCCGTAATCGTGACTTTGCGAAATACGAAGCGATTGTTTCCTTCTTTTTCAATCCTCGTCGAATCGCGTGGTCCAAAGACTGAGGAAGAGCGCCGTAAAGAGCGGAAGCGGTATTCCAAACGCCTGCTGGCATATTTTAGTTACGTTCCGCATCGCGCTTCAGCTGAGCAGCGTGTCGAACAATCGTTTCCAAAACGCGGTCACGTTCTAATCGATGGATTTGAACTTTCAACTCGCTTCCCCTTCGGTTTTTTTCGGCGACGACGGCGACTCCGGGCTCGCAACGTTGACATCGTGGTTTATCCCAAGCCAGAAGCGATCGGTGATGAACTACACTTGTTGCCTACTTATGCAGGTCGGTTGCCATCATTCAGACGAGGAGCTGGACACGACTTGTTTTCAATGCGTGATTATCAGCCGCAGGACGACTTGCGACATATTGATTGGAAAGCAACTGCGAGGTCTCGCCGATTAACCGTTCGTGAGTTTACTTCTGAAGACGAACGCCGCATCACAATAGTTTTGGATACACGGTTGCCTGGAGACGGGGCCGACAATGCCGGCCGCTTCGAACGCGGAGTCGTGCAAACAGCTTCGTTGCTAAAGCACTTTATTGATGAACGATCTGAAGTAAGGCTTGTGCTGGGCGAGGAACTCGGCGCGTTCGGTTCGGGAATTGAGCATTTGTATAGATGTCTGCGCCGGCTTGCCTTAGTCACCCCCCTCGGTGCCGGATCACAGGAAGCAGGCAGCATTGAGGCTACCGTAAAGACCAGCTTGAGCCGCGACGTAGTCGAGCACGACTATGCAATTCTCTTAACGGCGGCAGCTCCGGGAACGATTCCCGCAAGTGTCTGGCGAACGAGTCATGTGATCTATTTGTGAACTGTCAAAAACTAAAACACCAAGAGAACTTATCCACCGATTACGCCGATTTTTGAGGCTTGTACGATTTCGGCAAACGGTATTTAAATCTGCGTCATCGGCGTAATCGGTGGAGACTCTTTTTTTCTCTAAAAATTTTAGAGCTGCTGACTTGCTGATAATGCTATATTCGATTTCTCGCGCCTACCATCTGCTCTAGCTATATACAAAGGAAACGAATCAAATTGGCTGAAACTCGTGCGGCTCAGCAGGGTCCAATCGCTTATACAAAATCAACCGTTTTGCTTGTGGGATTGTGCTTTATCTTCTCAGGAGCTACTGGCTTGATCTACGAAGTGCTCTGGGCCCGAATGTTGGGTCTTGTCTTTGGAGCTACCACGCTAGCCGTGAGTACTGTGCTAGCGGCATTCATGGGTGGGCTCGCCCTGGGAAGCGCACTCGCAGGGAAATTTGCTGATCGAATCAGGAGACCGTTGAGTGCCTATGGTTGGCTGGAAATCGGGATCGCTGTTTACGCGGTATCGGTTCCTTTCTTGTTTCATTTGGTCGATAAACTCTACGCCATCATCTGGCAGCAGTTTCATCCCGGCTTTTTTGCCTTCAGTCTTTGGAGATTTCTACTCTCATGTTTACTGCTGCTAGTACCCACCACTCTCATGGGTGCGACCTTACCCATTTTGTCGTCGGCACTGCTGCACTCATACGGTCATAGCAAAGGTGCAGTAACAAAACTCTACGCGTGCAATCTGGTCGGAGCGATTCTCGGCACCGTGATAGGCGGCTTCGTCCTCCTTCCACTTCTTGGTATACGGACCACGATCTATATCGCCGCTGCAATCAACACAATAATTGGCGTGGTAGCGGTTACGAGTGAGCGAAAAAATAGCGCCGTTGAAATTATTTCCAACGACTCGAATGCAGATGCTACGAGTGAAGTGGTAGTAACTGAAAAGACCTTTTGGTTGATCTGTGCTCTCGCTTCCGGATTTGTGACTATCAGTACGCAGGTGGCCTGGACTCGGATCCTTTCGATGATTATCGGATCGAGTACGTATGCCTTCAGCATTGTGGTTGCTCTGTTTTTGATCGGTTTGGCCGGCGGCGCCTGGCTGATTGGCCGCATGACCCAGATTGCAAAACTGCGCTCCACGATTTTGAAAGTAGAAGCCTTCACGGCGGTGAGCTTGTTCCTAAGTCTTTACGTAGTGAACATGATTCCCGGCATCCTGGTGAATCTTGGGTTGCGTCTGCAGATCGGATCCTGGGCAGGTCTTTTGACTCTGCAGATTCTCGTAACTGCGCTCTTGATCCTGGTTCCAGCGCTGCTGATGGGTATGGTGATGCCGCTTGTGCTCTTTTGGGCGAGCACTGATAAACACAAGGCTGTTTCACTGGTTGGACGTAGCTATGCAATCAACACGGTGGGGGCAATCTTGGGCGCCTTTATTACCGGCTTCGTTCTGATACCAAAAACGAGCACGAAATTCACTCTCATTTGTGCGTCGGCGATTTGTTTAGTGCTTGCCGGAGCAGCTTATAAACCAGCTGCCTCCCTTCGTGACCCGGCGTTACGACGAAGTATTTCTATCGGAGTAACCCTGGCGATGGTTATGGTTCTTATGATCATGGCGCCACGAATGAATCTCGCCGACTTGTCAATTGGCGCCTACGACAGTTTGATTCGTGTTCTTGCTCAGAGTCGTGAAGGATTCACAGATGATTCGAAACAGGCGGGCGTTCAAGAGCACCGCCTGTTGATGTATGAAGAGGGTGCGACGTCGACGGTATCAGTTCGTAAGGATGGTGAAACAATATCGCTGGCCATCAATGGACGCACTAACGCGTCTGATAGCGCATTTGATATGCCGACGCAAGTGATGTTGGCACAAGTTCCCATGTTAGTTGCGCCGAAGTTGGGCCATGGCTTGATCATTGGCTTTGCAACTGGCGTAAGTGTTGGAGCGATGCTCCAGTCGCCCATCGAGTCGGTAACTTGCATCGAGTTGGAGCGAGCGACGATCAAAGCTTCACATTTCTTTGATCACGTGAATAACAATCCGCTTAGTGATCCGCGTACTCAACTCATTGTTGATGACGCGAGGACTTACTTGCGAGTGAGTCCATTAATCTACGACGTGATCGTGAGTGAGCCGAGTCATCCATGGGTGCCAGGTGTAGCAAACTTGTTCACGCAGGAATTCTTTGAAATGGGTCGTGATCGTTTGAGTGATCAGGGCGTGTTTGTTCAGTGGGTTCAGATTTACCAGATGTCTACCTCAAGCTTGCGTTCCGTGCTGGCGACTTATCTTAAAGTTTTTCCTAATGTGCTGGTTTTTCACGTTGGTGGCGCGGGTAAAGGGAAGGATTTGATTTTGGTTGGGAGCAAGCAGAAGTTAGGTCTCGACCTGTTGGCCCAGCGCCTGGCAGATCCACGAATTTCTAAAGAGATCGCGCGGGTGGATCTTAAGAACGAGGCTGACGTTCGGGCATGGTTCCTCTGTGATGAGTCAAAACTTGGACCAGCGGTTTCTGGCGCAAAGATCAATACCGACGACAACATGCATATTGAGACAACAGTGCCGCGTGAAGCATTCAAGCCGTTCATACAAACGAACGCCGCCTGGCTTGATAGCCTTAAGTAATCTGATTCATTGACTGGTAAGTAGTAAACAATAGGTCCTATAGGTCAAATAGGTCCTATTTCCAATCAGCAATCAAACAATCGGAACAGCCTGCACCGCAACCAATTGCCACTTGTCTCGCAGTGCGTAGATGGCAACGATTTTGTAGTGACCACTGAAGTCACGGCCTTGATAGAACCACCTGGCGGAATCGTGTGCTGATAGAAGTGCAGTGTGACCCCAGATCTTCACCGTCACATTCTCGCGATTAAGATATTCAACCTTAATCGTGCCACTTGTGACATCTCCAATGAATTGAAACTTATCGTCTCCCTCCATCGGATAGGCAAAGAAAAAATCATCAGCCATAATGCGGTCGAGGGTCTCGCCATCTCCGCGAACGAGCGCCTTCACCCATTCATCATTCATTTGCCGTAGATGTTGCTCGATCTCGATCCGAGTGGCATTGGCAGCTTGTGACATGCGAGGGAGCCTCCTTTCGAGGTGGCTAAAAGCATAGCACTCGGGGAAGTTAGGGGGAATAAAAACTCGGCTAAACCTGAATGAGCATTTGGAGTGTATTCAATGGATGCTTTTAGTTTTCCAGTCCGAATCGTCACAACCGCTTTGCTCACATTTGCATTTTGCCTGACGGTCGCTCCCGCCGTCGCAAGGGCACAAATACCGGCAGTCCAAACAAGAGTGGCTTCCATTCCGCTCGAAATCGCCGGTGACAATTACATTCTCCTGAAAGCTCGTGTCAATGACTCCGAACCAATGACCTTTGAGCTGGATTCTGGCGGCGGATCAGGTTTAGTGCTGTACCATAGAGCCGCCGAGTTGTTGAAGGTAAAAAGTGCCGGCAAAGGGAAAGGCGGCGGCGCGGGTGAAGCCACTTTTGAAACCTCTTTGATAAAAGGAGCTTCGCTAAGTATCGGTGGAGTGACGATGAAGAATCAGACTTTCGTCGTTTTTCCGCCGGACAATCCTCGTGCAAACCTTGGACAAACCGTAGATGGAATTATCGGATTCTCCCTGTTCAATCGCTACGTTGTCGAGATCGATTACCGGACCAAAGTTGTAAATCTCTACGAGCCGTCGACCTACCAGTATGTTGGTCGAGGCGAGAGCATTCCGATTGAAATTCTAAGTAGGGTCCCATTTGCCCGAGTGCAAGTTCCGCTCGCAGGACGCAAACCCATTGGAGGCAGGTTCCTTGTCGATTTAGGGGCAGGGAGATTCACCCTCATTCTTAACACACCCGTGGTTTCTTCCAACAACCTGCTTTCGATTACGCCAGGCTTGATTAAAGAGCCTGGCGCTGTCGGAGTTGGTGGGGAAGTCAAATTGTTTGCTGGACGCTGGACTGCTATCCAACTCGGCAGCTTCACATTAACTGAACCAGTGATTCATTTCGCGCAGGATAGAAAAGGAGCGTTTGCAAGTTCTGATTTTAACGGCCTGATCGGTGGAGAGTTATTGCGTCGATTCACCGTGATCTTCGATTACGCACACAAACGCATGATCCTGGAACCAAATGCAGGTTTTCGAGATCGGTTCGATTACGACATGAGTGGAATTCGGCTGCGCTTCGAAGGGACTGACTTCAAAGAATTAAGAGTGTCTGCGCTTGTTGAAAATTCGCCTGCGGTTGAAGCCGGGATACGCGAGGGCGATCGGATCTCGGCCATTGATGGCAAACTCGCAAGCCAGATTACGCTTCCCGAAATCAGCAAATTGTTCCGACAAGAAGGCAAGGAGCTTGTCCTGGACATCATTCGAGGCGACGAGAAGAAGCAGATCAAGTTGAAGTTACGAAGACTCGTTTGAGACCAATCAAAACATAAAAACAGAGAGGCAACATGGCAAATCTCGAGAAGCAAGTGCATTTCTTAATGCTGAGCAACATTGCGAGTTGGGGCCTAATCGCGGTGTTTGTACTTACCGGGTTTTCTTCGCAGATTCGAACGCGGTTCACGGAAATTGATGCCGAACGCGTCAATATTGTTGGCACGAACGGCAAACCCGTTATGGTGCTGGCAAATCGGCGACTAATACCTGGTCCATCAATGAATGGAAAAGAATACCCACGATCTTTGGCAGACGGCCGCGACTTGCTCTCGGGACTCATCTTCTTCAACGACCAAGGCGATGAAGTAGGAGGCCTCATCTACAACGGTATCAAGAAAGATTCCGGATATTCGGCAGTGGGCCACTTATCATTCGATCAATGGAAACAGAATCAGGTGGTTGCCTTGCAGTATCTCGACAATGGAACTTCGAGGCGAGCAGGCCTGCGCGTGTGGGACAGACCAACAGATGTTTCACTCGATCAGCAGTTCGATCGAGGTCTTCGGATGATGCAATCAACTGGCAGCGAACGCGACGCGATTCGGGCGGAAGCTGAAGCGGCCCGAAAGCGAGGTGAATTTGGCAAGGAGAGATTGTTTGTTGGGAGCCAGGATCAAACGGCACAAATTCAACTACGTGATAAGCAGGAACGAGTTAGAGTGCGATTGTATGTTGATGCTCAGGATGTTGCGCGGCTTGAGTTCCTTGATGAGTCGGGCAAGGTGATCGCGAGCTATCCTTCTGATGCAAAAGAAAAGTGAGTGCAGTCATTTGATTGTTCCCAGGTCATCAACATTGAAACATGTCATCTTCATCGTGCTGCATTGAGAAGTATTTGGTTCGGCAAAATCGACTTGTTGAGCAAAGCCTAGATTAGTGAAAGCCTTACCTGCCGCAGTTGTCTTGCTACTATCGTTCATCTTGTGTCCGGCACAGGATGGGTCGAGACATGAGAAAGTCTCAGTTGAGGAATACACCAGTCAGTTAGTGACGATCATAGGTGAGTTACAAAAGAATCCATGGCAAGGCTGGAAGTCTGGCACTGTAGTCGTAATACGATACCTTGATGTTAGTGATCCGACGAGAAAGGCCTTCACTTATCCTCAGCCTGACTTGGTTTACAGCTCTTCAGCAGGTCGTTCACCTGAAGGTGATAGAGATAAAGTTTTAACTTGAGATCACAATACGGAATCGGAGCGAAGCAACTC
>JBKPQV010000750.1:0-4955 GCA_046734235.1 Acidobacteriota bacterium | reverse complement strand
GAGACCGAAGCCCGTGCCTACTCCGATTGCCCCTCCAATAGCGGTTACCGTAACTGCTTCGATGAGAAACTGAGTGAGAATGTCCTTTTTACGCGCCCCTATTGCCTTCCGAATACCGATCTCTTTTGTGCGCTCCGTAACAGACACAAGCATGATATTCATGACGACGATTCCACCCACAACGAGCGAAACTGCGGCTACGCCGATCGTAACGATGTAAATATTCGATGTAGCAGATCCATAGAGATTCAGAAAGACGTCCTGCGTTTCGAGAGAAAAACCTTCATCGTCAGGGTCGTCAATGGTGTGACCACGGCGGTTTCGCATAATTGTACGCACCTGGTCTTCTGCGGTCTCAAGTTGCTCTGCTTCCGGCACCTGCGTGAAAACTACGAGCGAACGGCGTGCTCCATATTCCTTTTGATAAGTTGAATAAGGAATATAGACCACGTTGTCGCGCGAAAAACCAAAGATCGAACCCAACGGTTCAAGCACACCAATTATTAAGTAGGGTCGACCAGCAATACGGAGTTCCTGGCCGAGTGCTCTGTCGGGACTCGCGTCATTAAAAAGGTTCTTGAGAATGTCGCGTCCTACGACGCAAATTTCTCGGCCAGAACCGCCTTCGCCCTCAGTCCAAATGCGACCTTGATCGATGGATACGCCATCGATATCAAACATCGTAATCGGATCGACACCGCGAATGCGGACGTTTTCCGCTTTTTGATCAGCGTACTTGACCGTTTCAACTGCATTGGCTGCTACCCCTACGCGCCAGCACGCTGTGCACAGACGGCGAATAGCATCGGCATCGTCGTAGGTTACATCTTTCCGGCGATTAAACTTAATGAACTCTTCGCGTGACTTGATGATTTGTGGATTCTTAGAAATTGTAAAGACGGTTGACCCTTGCGAAGAGAAGGTTTGCGCTACAGTCTTATCGAGACCCTTGATGATGGTGACCACCGCGATTACCGCAGTCACACCCACAACGATACCCATTAAGGTGAGCAGAGTTCGCAATTTGTTTGCGCGCAGACTGGAAGTGGCAACTCGAAAGGCTTCCCAAATCGCGGCGAGGCGAAACCAGGGCGAAGAACGAATCCTGGCTGGAATGGAGGCGCGAACAAGCGTGTAGCGCCGTGGCTCTGTTTCCTGCCCGCCACCTCGCTCCATCTTTAATCTCTCCTACTTAATTCGTTCGTCTTTTTCGATTTGGCCGTCGCGAATTGAAATTACTCGGTGGGCTCGTTCAGCGATGTCGTGTTCGTGGGTGACGACGATGATCGTATTTCCTTCGGAGTGGAGACGTTCAAATAGATCCATGATCTCCATGCTAGTATGCGAATCCAGCGCGCCAGTCGGTTCGTCGGCAAGCAGAATTGATGGATGGTTCACCAGTGCCCTGGCAATGGCTACGCGTTGACGTTGTCCTCCGGAGAGTTCGTTTGGTCTGTGCGTCATTCGCTCTGTGAGGTCGACCGAGGCAAGCGCCTTTTTGGCCATCTCGTGACGTTGCGAAGAGCCGACACCACCGTAAATCAACGGCAGCTCTACGTTGTGTAATGCCGTAGCTCGAGCCAGCAGATTAAAAGTTTGAAACACGAATCCGACTTCCTGGTTGCGAATGCGGGCCAGTTCGTCATCGTCCATGTCGGAAACGTTCTTCCCATTTAGCCAATACTCGCCCTCCGACGGAGTATCGAGGCAGCCAATCAGGTTCATGAGTGTTGATTTCCCTGAACCTGATGGGCCAATGATCGCAATGTATTCACCACGTGGAATGTCAAACGATACGCCATGCAGCGCATGAACCTTTTCGGTTCCCATCTGGTAGGTTTTCCAGATGTTGCGCATCGAAATCAACGACTTCGGATCATGACCGTTGACTTCGGTTTTCGTCTGGATCACGTTTTCCACCGGTGACGCGATTGTGAGATTGCTACTCATTTAGCTGCCCTCGTTTCCGTTCGCATTACCACCTGGCTTCTTCGTTTGGCGCTTCACTTTCATGTCGTCTTTCAATGTCTTCAGTACACGACTTGGTCCTCTGACGACTTCCATACCCGCTTGCACGCCGCTGGTAACTTCTATGTCAGCTTCACCTGTGATACCAGTTTGAACTTCAATGAAACGAACCTTGTTAGTCTTCGCGTCGAGTACATAAACACCCTTTTGCGATTTAGGTTTTTCTCCAACTGGTGTAGGGGCGTTGCTGGCTGCGGCTGGCGAAGGCGATGCGGATGGTGGACCAGCTGACTTCTCAACTATAGACTCGAGTGGTACTGCCAAAACGTTGTTCTTCGTCTTGGTAGTGATCGTTGCAGTCGAGCTCATACCAGGTCGAAGTGAGACTTGAACATCGGTTGGCAATTCAGATAACTGTAAGGTTACCTTAAACTCTTTCGCTTCCTGCACATTTACACGATTTGAAAGACCGCCAGTGGTGTCTGATTTCGCAATCGCCAAAGGATTCTTCTGGATCACAGTCGCTTTGATCTCTTTATCACCCAGGGCGTCGACCTTCACCTTTGCGGCCTGACCAACTTCGACGTTATTAATCTCAGTTTCGTCAACGTTAACTTCAACATTTATCTGCGACATGTCGGCAATTGTCATCAGCGGAGTGGTTGACAAGCCGGCGACAGCGAATTCTCCAACTCGCGTTGGGATGTCAGCCACAACACCATTCAATGGAGACAACTGAGTCGCCTTTGAGCGCTGGCTTACTTGACCACGCAACATTGCAGATTGCTGATTGGCTCGCATCTCAGACGTTTTGATACTCGTCTGGGCCTCCTTGACGGCGATGCGTTGTTGGTTTGCACGCTCGGTGGCTTCCTTCACTGCGATCTTCTGAGCTTCGAGGTTGGCCCTGGAGGTCTCGAGCGCTATCTTGGCGGTATCAAAACGATCGCGTGCCGCATCGTACTCCGCACGAGAAGAGACACCTGCCTCAATGAGGTCGGTGGCTCGTTTGAGCTCGCGTTGAGCGGTATTCACGTCAACCTGAGCTTTATCCACATTAGTCTGCGCAGTAACTACCTGTTGACGAGCAGCTGCTACCGACGCTTCTGCCACCACCAAAGCCTGTTGCGCCTGGTTAACTGCATTACGAGCGTTTTGCACGTCACTTAGTGATGCCTGCGTAGCTGCCCATTGAGCCTCTTGGTTTGATTGCAGTTGGGTTGGGTCGATGCGGACCAACGGCTTACCTTTAACCACCATATCGCCGGCATTGACATAAATCTCTTCAATTCGGCCCGGTACCTCGCTCGTCAGTTTGATGTAGCGGATGGGTCGAACCTCACCAGACGCGGTTACAGTTTGCTTTAGTTCGGGTCTGTTTTCCAGCTTAATAACAACAACTTCGGGCACTTCTTTGCGGCTGGCGAAAACGCTTACGATTACAACAATCGCCAACACAGCGACCACGGAAACCGCGATAATGATCTTCTTTTTACGAGTCAATGCCATTCTTATCTTCCTTCGATTCGGGGGCTTAAATTCTTGATTAAAAACGAGCTAATGGCTCTGCATCAGGTAACCTTTACGCTCGAAGTAGCTTCTACGTCAAAACTTATCAAACTGTTTCATTTAACCGCAAATAGTTCCAATGGTTTGGAGGCGAAAACTGGACTTTTAGTTCGTTACAGCTTGCCAGTGTCCTCCCTCAGGGTCAAATGCTCTCAACAAAAGAAGTTGAACGTTGGCGCACCCCATCGTTTCGCGCTAAAATGTCTTGCTTTTGTACGCTCTACTTAAGATATTCGACCCCCAGAATTCAACGAGTGAGCGCGGGTTGAGATTAACAGCTGATGATAACCTGTGACAGGTGTAAAACTGAGAACCTGGATGGTTCCCAGTACTGCGATGAATGTGGCGCGCCGCTGAGGCCGAATGGACACCCTGGGGCTGTTCATAAGCCTCATAGCAACGGCGCTGGCCAAAATGGGTATAAAGCTCCAATTCAGGAGCAGCGTCCGGAGTTTGCCGGCGGCCGCGTTTCTGCAAATCTAAGTCTGAATTCAATAAAGACAACCGCCAAACCGCATGCCCGGCTGGTTATTGAAAAAGGCCGATCTAGCGGCAAGCAGTTCATGCTCAGTGATGTGGAGGCCCATATCGGCAGGTGGGACGCTGATGGCGGAATTTTTCCAGACGTGGATCTTGATACAGATGACCCTGAGGCAAAGGTGTCGCGGCGCCATGCGCGGATAACTCTGACGAACGGTCAGTATTTCCTTGAAGATTTGGGCTCCACAAATGGCACCTTCATCAATCGTGGTAAGCGGCTGGCACCAGGTCAGCGGCAGGCCCTTTGTGACGGCGACGAAATAATTGTGGGCAAAACATTCTTGCGTTTTCACATCGTGAAATGAACCCGACCGTGAACGTCTTTTCACAACGGTAATACGCCAAACTTAACGACTATCAAGGCAAGCGAATTCAATGGCAGCATGTACTGAATGCGGCGCTAACGTCGCACCAGGCGAAAATTTCTGCGGCAATTGTGGGTCGCAGGTTCCGCCCGTGTCTGCTGAGTTGAAGACCATCTCCGCAACGTTGGAACAAATAGAAGAGGCAGCGGCGCTTACACCTCCTCCAGCTCCTCCAGCTCCCGAGGTGGAAGTGAGGAAAGAGCTCGCGACGACCGATCAAACCGAGCTACCACCGTCAATCGCCGGTGATTCACCTGAAGAACCTGCCGAAGATCAGTCTTCAGGGATTAGCTCGAATTCACTCGGTGGATCTTCAACCGACGACGTTCGAGTAGCAGCTACCACCTCAACCCCTAAGAAGGGAACTACCGGTGGACATCACCCAAACGTAAAGCAACTTGAAGCTGGCACTGTTTTAAACGGCCGCTATGAAATTGTCCGGCGCATCGGCGGCGGTGGCATGGGGGCTGTGTACCTGGCCAAGGATCGCAACCTTGGTGACGCACCACGAGC
>JBKPQV010000749.1:0-7500 GCA_046734235.1 Acidobacteriota bacterium | reverse complement strand
ATCTTGGGGAGCTGTGGGAGTACCGGGAACTTCTCTACTTCCTCATTTGGCGTGATGTAAAGGTGCGTTACAAACAAACCGTACTTGGTGCAGCGTGGGCGGTCATTCAGCCAGTCTTCATGATGATTGTCTTCAGTTTGTTTTTTGGACGACTGGCAAAAGTTCCCTCGGATGGAATTCCGTATCCAGTCTTCACTTTTTGCGCTTTGATTCCCTGGCAACTCTTTGCTAATGCGTTGACGGAATCGAGCAATAGTCTCGTCGGGAATCAAAATCTAATAACAAAGGTCTATTTCCCGCGCCTGGTTGTACCGATGTCAGCGGTGTTAAGTGGAGTGATTGATTTCGCGATTGCATTCGTACTGTTGCTCGGAATGATGTTTTATTACGGCATCGTCCCCACGTGGGCAATCGTTACGCTGCCAGCTTTTATCATCCTCGAGTTATTCACCGCCCTGGGTGTCGGGCTTTGGTTGTCAGCTTTGAATGTGCAATTTCGGGATGTGCGATACACGATCAACTTTTTGGTTCAGTTTTGGCTTTTTGCTACTCCCGTTGCATATCCGAGCTCCATCATCCCCGAAAAGTGGCGCGTGTTTTATGGAATAAATCCGATGGCTGGAGTTGTTGAAGGTTTCAGATGGGCGCTACTTGGCAACGCCGCGCCCTCGGCTCCGATGTTATCGGTTTCGATCCTTATGGTTTTGGCAATCTTGATTGGCGGCCTGTTCTACTTTCGGCGAATGGAACAAATGTTTGCTGATGTGGTCTAGCGCCAAATAAAAAGCTCGTCTGGTGTTCCTTCCAAATGTCTAACGTCGCAATTCGCTGCGAGAACCTTTCAAAAAGTTATTTGATCGGAGAGAGTGAACGTTATCGTGCACTGCGAGATGTAATTTCCGAAATGGCCGCGAGCCCTTTTCGCCATTTGACAAATAGAAACAGTAATGGTGAACGGAAGAAACTAAACTCGATCTGGGCGTTACGGGACCTCACGTTTGAAATCAGCGCAGGGGAGATCGTTGGAATTATCGGTCCGAACGGAGCGGGGAAAAGTACGCTACTCAAAGTTCTATCGCGAATTACAAAACCTACCGAGGGTAGCGCAACCGTAACCGGCAGAGTCGGCTCTCTTCTTGAGGTAGGTACAGGTTTTCATCCCGAATTAACAGGTCGAGAAAATATTTATTTGAATGGCGCGATTCTGGGAATGCGCAAGTCGGAGATTGCCAGGAATTTCGACCAGATAGTGGCTTTCGCCGAGATTGAGAAGTTTATCGATACTCCGGTTAAGCGCTATTCGAGCGGCATGTACACGCGTCTCGCGTTTGCGGTTGCAGCGCATTTGGAGACAGAGATCCTCGTTGTTGACGAAGTACTCGCCGTGGGGGACGCGCAGTTTCAGAAAAAATGCCTGGAGAAAATGCAGGAAGTCGGCCACGGTGGGCGGACAATCTTGTTTGTCAGCCACAACATGTCAGCTGTTCGTCGAATTTGTACCAGAGGTATCCAGCTGGGCCGGGGAGTAATTGAGAATTCAGGTGAAATCAATCAGGTTGTCGATCGCTATTTGGCGGCAAATGAAGTGCGAGAGTCGCGATCGATTGAAACACCGAGTTTTACGTTAAATAAGGTTGCTATAAGAGCAACCGGTGAGGAGGTGATCAAAACTTTTTCGGAAGTTGCAATCAAAGTTGCTTTTACCCCAAAAGAGCGCGTTCAGGATCCAGGCCTCCTGGTTTCAATTCTAACAAATGAGAATTTTCGTTTGGCTGGACTGGACCTAAAAGATTTTTGTACGTGTGCCCCCATTGCAGCGGGCGAGCGTGTAGAGCTGGGGTTTGTGATCGATGCTTTGCCTTTGCTTGCTGGAAAATATCAACTGGAAGTCCACTTGAAAGATATGGCGAGTCTCAAGATTGAACAGGTTCCCGAAACCTTTCCGTTTGATGTTGTCGAAACTCCTGTTTACGCTGGCAGAAAACTCGACATGTGGTTTGGCAAAGTCGGACTAAAGGCCAGACCTCTAAACGGCTCCTTTGCCAAATGACAAGACAAGCATTACGAAGAACCTGCCCTCACGATGCGCGGTCCTTCGCGAAATATTTTGAAGGAGTATGGCGCTCAAACACTCGGTAACGGGAAGTCAGCTTCTGAGAAGGGATAATTAACGAGGTAGAAATCTTTAATGCGAATACTTGTTACGGGTGGACTTGGTACGGTTGGGTCAGGACTGATCCAAGAGTTGCGTGGACGTGGTCATGAGGTGATTTCTTGCGACCTCGCTCATCAGCCGGATGAAATTGGCTTCAGTTTACGAACGGATGTCGAGTCGCCTCAGTATGCAAGATGCGACGTCGGTCAATTTCAACAGATTGAACGGGTATTTGAACGCACTGGACCGTTTGATTTCGTCTACCACTGCGCGGCTGAATTCGGACGCTGGAACGGCGAGGATTTCTACGAGACTCTCTGGCGGACAAATGCGATTGGAACGAAGAACATTATTCGGCTGCAAGAACGACTGAAATTCAAATTGATTCATTTTTCCTCCTCGGAGGTCTACGGCGACTGGCCCGATATTATGGTCGAGACCGTAATGGACGAATATGAAATCAAACAGTTGAACGACTATGCGATGTCAAAGTGGGTCAATGAAATGCAGATTCGAAACTCGGCATTGCAGTATGGAACCGAAAGCGTGGTGGTTCGACTCTTTAATACGTATGGTCCTGGTGAATACTACAGCCCTTATCGGTCAGTAAATTGCCGGTTTCTTTACTGTGCTCTAAACGGATTGCCCTGGACCGTCTTTCGTGGACATTCGCGTACGTCAACTTATCTCGCTGACACTGTTCGAACTCTCGCAAACATCAGCAATAACTTCAAAGCAGGCGAGACCTATAACATCGGTGGCAATTCTCTTCACAGTATCGAGGAATTGTCAGATGTCGTCATTAAGATCACGGGCGCAAATCCTGCCCTGGCGCATTACCAAGATTCAGAGATCCTTACTACCAAACTGAAAAAGGTCGATACTAGTAAATCCGATCGAGATCTTGATCATCAGAACTCATACAGCCTGGAAGATGGGATGAGCCTTACTGCCGACTGGATGAGAATGGTCTATCGCTTAAAGTAAGACCTGCACCGCTTGAATATTTCGGAGCTAACTATTTCGGATCACGAGCCTAAGGCTCAGTGTGACGATTCCAGACCGGCTTTAGAGCGTCGTCTCCCACGTTTGTTAGTAGTGGGAGATGTGCCGGTGGAAGAGACCTACCACGGTTCACTCCTTTTGTACCGTCTTCTTGAACAATATCCCTCTGATAAACTCGAGATAATCGAAACTGGAAGCCTCTCGGCACCTTCGAAACGACTCGCCGGAACTTATCACTGGCTTCCGTTAGCAAATCAGAGATGGCTAAACACTCGTTTTCATGACTGGTTCACCCTTTGGTATTCCTATGCGGCTAAGAGCGCGCTGAATGTTTTGCCCCCGGGAATCGATCACAATAGTTTTGATGCCGTTCTTACGGTCGCTCATGGATTTGGCTGGGTTGCAGCGGCTCGAATTGCTGAGGATGCGAAGCTGCCATTACATCTGATCGTTCACGATGACTGGCCCCGCGTCGCATTTATTCCTGAAACCTTTCGTTGGTGGTTGGAAAAGCAATTCCGACGCGTTTATCATCAGTCTGCTTCGAGAATGTGTGTGTCACCGGGCATGAGGTCTAGCTTCCTCGAACGCTATGGCAAAGATGCTGATGTGCTTTTTCCTTCTCGAAGCCCTTTATCCCCGAGCTTTGAAATACCACCGTCGCGACTCTCGCAAAACACAGAACCATTTACCGTAGCCTTCGCTGGCACAATCAATTCCGACGGCTACATAAGTGCACTTGTATTATTGCGTAAAGCACT
Organism: Acidobacteriota bacterium; assembly: GCA_046734235.1. Lineage (GTDB taxonomy): Bacteria > Acidobacteriota > Blastocatellia > Pyrinomonadales > Pyrinomonadaceae > PSRF01. Next base: position 3,579 of record JBKPQV010000749.1, on the reverse strand, counting down.
TGAGCAGATTTCGGGTCGACTACTGATTTTTGGTCCATTAGACGAGGTCAACGCTCAAAGTTTCGGGCTCGCTTCTAAAGAGGTCGTACTGGGCGGACTCCTCTCGCCAGCTGAACTGCTCCTCCGTTTACGAGAGGAAGCGGATTGCTTATTTGTGCCGATGTCATTTAGAGCAGCAGACAGATTCAATATGGAGCATGCGTTTCCCAGCAAGCTTGCTGACTACACTGCTGTTGGGGTTCCACTCCTCATCTACGGTCCGTCTTACTGCTCAGCAGTTAAGTGGGGCCGCGACAATGAAGGCGTCGCTGAGGTTGTCGACAGCCCAGACGAGTCGCAACTTACCTCGGCAGTAAAGCGGCTAGCAACTGATGCGGGTTTACGGGTTCAAATGGGTGAGCGTGCGTTGTGGACTGGTCAGAAGTATTTCGGTGCTAAGGCTGCGCAGCTTCTCTTTGAGAATGCGCTACTAAGTAATTCGTCTTCGGTGTAAGCAGGTTGATAGTCAAATCAATTTTCGATTACATCGCATTGCTCTTGTTCAGAATGGTTCCCGATCGAATGGGGCACCATCTTTTGTTCCTTATGCAGAGTGAGCCAAGCATCCCGGACAGTTGGGGGTATCACGTTCGTCCAATTCATTTTTATGAGCCATTACCAGATTTTCGTTCTTTAAAAACTGAAGAGATCGAAAGAGCCAGAGAACACCCCGCACTAGATTTCAAAGAAGCTGAGCAGTTGACGCTAGTTAGCGAACTGACTTCAGCTCATGGGGATGAACTGAAGCTCCTAGCTGCTGAAAACCTTCCGGAGTTCTCAAATGGGTTTTTCTCCGACCTTGATGCCGCTATCTATTACTCGTTGATCCGTTGGCTAAAGCCGCGTCGCATAATCGAAATTGGAGGGGGCTTTTCAACTCGCGTAGCGAGTCGTGCGTTGATGAGGAACAGTGAGGAAGGGAAGACCGGTAAGTTAGTGTGTATTGAGCCTTATCCCGAACCGAGACTGACGAGCGCAAACCTGGGGATTGAATTAATCCAAAAACGAGTTGAAGAAATAGATACGAGTTTCTTCGCTTGTCTTGAACCAAACGACATTCTGTTCATTGATTCTAGTCACACTGTAAAGTTTGGTAGCGACGTCTGTTACGAGATGCTCGAGATCCTGCCTGCTTTAAACTCGGGCGTTTGGATTCATATTCACGACATATTCCTTCCAAACGATTATCCTGCGGAATGGTTATTAAAACGGCGGTTAGCATTGAACGAACAATATTTGTTGGAGGCATTTCTAGCTTTTAGTTCGGCCTTCTCGATTAGGCTGGCAAATCATTTGCTACTGCAGAAACATTTGGACCTCGCCAGACAATTATGGCCTCTCAACGGCGATGACAATAAATCATCGAGTTTCTGGATAAGCAGGGACTAATAGCGATGTCTACCGATCATACAGTATCTGCGATTGTGCCTACGGTTGGTCGTCCAGATCTCCTGCGCCGTTGTCTTACCAGTTTATCGAAACAGTCCGTTCCAGTGGCCGAGGTTGTTGTAGTTCATTGCGGGGACGACAAAGAAACTCATGAAGTGACCAACGAAGACCAATGGACCGACGCGAAGATGCACGTCCGATATTTTCATTACCCGGAACGTAATTGCGCAGCGCAACGAAACTTCGCGATCGAAAAGGCCAGCCATAACAACCTTCTCTTGATAGATGATGATGTCGAAGCTGATCGACTTTGGGTTGAGGAATTGTTCAAGCCTATTTGGTCTGATTCTACTATTGGCGCGACAATGGGAAATTTGACTAACCAGCCCCTGTCTTCACCAACGCCATTTTGGAGAGTCTATCGGGCTTTATTGTATTGGAATGGTGATGGTCTGACTCCTGGAAGACTTGTAGGAGCCGCTTTACCCAATGGTTTTCCCCTTTCCGCAATGGAGCCGATTCCCTGTGAATGGATTGCTGGTGGAGCGAGCGCAATCAGGCGGGATGCCTTTCATTCAGTTGGCGGGTTTGCTCCGTTCTTCACGGGCAGTTCGCCGGGTGAAGATTTGGATCTTGGTTATAGGCTCAGCAGGAACTGGAAGGTGTACTACGTTCCCTCGGCAACTTGTATTCATCATCAAGCGCCAAGCGGTCGTGAAAAATCAGACCAACATCAATACCTTTCGATGAGATCACGATTTGGCATTCTGACGGCGACCATGGCAAAGGGGCGGCCCAAAGCTTTGGCCCATATAGCACTTTGGGCAATGGTTCAGGGATTGAGCGAATTGGCATCCCTACGCCACGGAACTATTCGTAACGATCTGTTACAAGTTTGGAAGGGCCGAACCAGGGGCTTTATTTCTTGTTTGACCTGGCACCCGGAACGCGTCGGTCAAGCTTAAGAGCAGCAATGTCCCCAACTCTAGTGATAGCGGACTATCCAGTTGGGTTCGCCAGCGGTTTCGGAGAAACGCTCTTTAATCTTTTCGACGGATTTCAAGCAGAGGATTTATGGTGCGCACACCCGAAGAAAAATGTTCCTGTGGTTAACAAACGGCGTGGACAAAGCGTTGAGTTACCGTCGGCTCAACGACCGGCGGCAATCCCGTCGTCACTATCCCTTGGTTACTACCCCTTCTTAAAAGCACAACAATTTGCCGCTCGCCGCACTAGCATTCTTCGCCTTTCAAAATTTGTTACAGAGAAATCGATCAGAAACTTATTAGTAATTCCTGTAAGCCCATGGATATTGTCTGTGGCGTTGGGGGTGCATCGCAGACATCCCGATCTGAAGCTTGTCTTTTATGTAATGGACGATTGGCAGGGACATCATGAGTCTTTTGGTTTGCCATTCTCTATGAAGCGACAGCGATTACTGAAAGAGGTCATCGAGCGAGCCACGATTCGATTCGCGGTTTCGGTTGAGATGGCCCGTCACTATCAAGATTACTATGGTCACGAATGGAGTGTTGCTCATAACGGAATTGACCTGCCTTCAGTGACGACAAGTAATGGCCACCCAACTTCGGCCAAAACCGTCTTACTCGCTGGTGACGTAAACGTCTTTCGGTTTGATGCCGTGCTGGCTTTTGGTCAAGCGATTGATCGACACAATCGTCGCAATCACAATCGGGTCTCTTTCTCAATTTTGGGCGACGTCGCCGCCGAGTATCGCGAGCAGCTAGAAGGTCTCGAAGGTATTTTACTTAGCGGTCGAACATCGCATGAGCTCTGTCTAGAGGCAATGAAGGCAGCAGACTTGCTGTATCTGCCATTGGCTTTTGCTAAGCGAGCCTCGCGTATTTCGCTGTATTCGTTGCCAACAAAATTACCGGAGTATCTTGCGACCGGACATCCGGTGTTTTTTCATGCGCCTCGACCGTCTGCGCTTTACCAGGTCGCGGAACGGTACGATTTGACGCCGCGCCTGGCGACAACGGACCCAAAAGAGCTCGACAACTTTATCGGAGAGTGGACAGCAGAGCGACATCCAGATCCTTCGGTATGCGACAAAGCTAGAAAAGCGCTGTCTCAGGAGTTTGACAAGCAGAAGCTAGCTTTGAAGTTCCAAAGTGCATTCGCCTAAAT
>JBKPQV010000748.1:0-11217 GCA_046734235.1 Acidobacteriota bacterium | reverse complement strand
TTATGGTTCAGGTCAGTCTCGATGAAACGGCTGCATTCAGCCAAAATGAAGCATTGGTGTCAAGCGAACAATTCCGATATACCTTAGAGACACTTGCAAAAGTAGCCCTTGGGCGCAGAAGTCGGTACCGTCACGCGGTAGCGTCGGGTCGCATTATTAACTTAGGCCCACAGAATCGAGGCGACCCGACACTACCGCGTGACGGTACCGACTTCTGCGCCCCAAGAGTTTCACTTTTGCAAGAACCTCTAAAGCATCTCGGACACAAAAACAAAAGCGCTTCCCCACCGAGGAGAAGCGCCTTTGATGACCGATCTTAAACTCCTACTCCGTACTGGAAGTCGCTGCTGTCTCATCTGCTGTCAAATGAAATGCCTGAATAGCGTCTTGAGGCGGGAGTACAGGATGGTAGCTCTTACCGTATCTCCCGGAAATGATCCGCACATACTTCTGCGTCTCATCGTACGGCGGAATCCCGTTGAACTTAGCGACAGCACCCTCACCTGCGTTATAGCCGGCTAGTGCAAGTTCAACATTTCCATCAAACCGTTTCAGAAGCCAACCAAGATATTTGGTGCCGGCTTTAATGTTGTCTGCCGGATCCTCCGGATGTGAACACCCAAAACGTTTTGCTGTATCAGGCATCAACTGCATTAGCCCTTGCGCTCCTGCATGGGAGCGGGCGTCGGTTACATACCTTGATTCCTGCCAGATAACGGCGTGAATAAATCTTGGATCAACTCCCTCGCGCTTACCAGCGCGAAAGATAATCATGTCAAGGTCTTTATCTCCTGAAGTCGGGATATCCGATGGAATCAAATCGATGTCAACCGGTTTGGCGACCGCAATCGGAGCCATCACGCGACTGAATAAGATCCCAGTGATGTTGCTAAATAGAAAAAGTGAGAAAAGAGCAATTGGTGCGAATTTAAACGTGCGACACAGAGGGACATTGTGGGGCAACTTCATTAATTAGTTCTCCAGGACAATGATGACCAAAAGGCATCGAACAAGTTCTGCTGGGCAGATTTGTCAGGGGCTAAATGGCACGTTTTCACGGCCGCCACTCTGATGGACCAACTCCAAATGTCGTTGCCCTTTATTTTCTTTTTATGCCTTATTCATTAGCTTTTTTAGCGTATTCAATTGATTCGCCACTCGGTCTATCTGGCGTCAACTAGTCAGGTTGACCTCGAAAATAGAACGAATTGCTGTGCCGCTAGAGACTTCGTAGGCGAAGCGGAAACAACGACAGCAAACGACCAAAAGTTCGAGCAAATGTGTAACCGCTTTGTACGACTGCTTGACACTATTGGAAGCAGCGGCGTATAAGCACGATGACAAACGTGGTGAGTTAAGGCGACTTGCGGCCACGTAAAATAACCAGCTAAACAGCTCGGGTCATGAATTGAACGCCCGAAAAAACTTCAAACTTTTTGAAGTCCCGCGTTGTTTAGCGCGGGACTTTCGTTATTTAAGAATGCAGATTTCAGATTTAAGATTTTTTGTTAACAATCTGAAATCTACAATCTGAAATCTGAAATCATATGATTCCTTTTAAAGAACTCCTGGAGACGGATGGTATCCACGTCGTTGATGGCGCGATGGGGACGATGCTTTATGCCAAAGGGGTGTATATAAATCGTTGTTACGATGAATTGAATCTGAGCAATCCTGATCTCGTCCGAGAGATTCACACTGAATACATCCGCGCTGGTGCCGACATTATCGAGACCAATACCTTCGGAGCTACGGCACACAAACTCCAACAGTATGGCCTTGAAGGAAGCCTTCACGAGATTAATGCACTTGCTTCCAGACTAGCTCGCGAGGCCGCAGGAGATCGCGCATTTGTTGCTGGGGCGATTGGTCCACTAGGTGTGCGAATCGAACCCTATGGTCCAACCTCCTATGACGAAGCGAAAGATCTATTCAAGGCACAGGCCGTAGGCTTGCTTGAAGGTGGGGTTGACCTGTTTTGCCTTGAAACGTTTTCTGATGTTTCAGAAATACAGCAAGCAATACGCGCAATTCGCGAGCTTTGCGATCTCCCCATCATCGCTCAAATGACCATCATGACCGATGGCAATACTGTCTTCGGCACAACTCCTGAGGCCTTCACCGAACGCCTTGATGAATGGGGAGCAGATGTAATCGGACTAAATTGCGGTGTTGGACCAGCGATCATATTGAACGCGCTGGAAAAAATGCGCGAGGTTACTAAAAAGAAGCTCTCGGCCCAACCAAACGCAGGTCTACCACGTGATGTGCAAGGCAGACAGTTTTACATGTGCTCGCCAGAGTACATGTCTAAGTTTGCCAAGCGATTCATTCAGTCCGGAGCTAAGTTTATTGGCGGCTGTTGTGGGACAACGCCGGCTCACATCAAACTTATTTCGGACGCAGTGCGCGCGGCCTCGCCGCGAGCTCAAAGCATCGCTTTCACGCCTGGTTCTCCAGCTCACGTTGAGGAGATAACTCCTCCCGACATAAAGGTTGTTCCGCCCGAAGAAAGATCCAAGTGGGGCCGCAAGATAGCGTTGGGCCAGTTTGTCACTTCAGTCGAAGTGCTACCGCCAAAGGGTGTCGATTCGAAAAAGACACTTGAGTCGATCAAGTTATTAAAAGACGCCGGGGTTGATGGCGTGAATATCCCAGACGGTGCACGGGCTCAATCGCGCATGAGTGCCCTCGCGACCGCGGTATTGGTTGAACAACAGATCGGCATCGAGTCGGTGCTGCACTATTGTTGTCGCGACAGAAATTTGCTCGGCATGATGTCGGATTTGCTTGGCGCTGCTGCGCTGGGACTCCGGAATGTTCTGATCATCACAGGCGATCCCCCGAAGATGGGTCCGTATCCAGATGCCACGGCTGTTTTCGATATCGACTCAATTGGTCTCACTAACATGGTGAATAAACTCAACCATGGTCTGGATCTCGGCAACAATCCGATCGGTGAGCCAACCGCTTTTTGCATCGGTGTCGGCGTGAATCCCGGAGCAATCAATCTAGATGAGGAGATCAAGCGCTTCGAATGGAAAGTTGAGGCTGGGGCGCAGTACGCAATCACTCAACCGGTGTTTGATACAGATCAATTGCGAGAGTTCCTTGATCGAATTGAACACGTGCGGATTCCCATTGTTGCGGGTATTTGGCCTTTGGTCTCATACCGTAATGCTGAATTTCTTCACAATGAAGTCCCAGGAGTCAGAGTTACTCCGTCGATTATGGAGCGGATGAAAGAGGCCTCGAATATAAGTAAAGAGGCTGGGCGGGATGAAGGACTAAAGATCGCTCGCGAGTCGCTGTTAGAAGTTCGCGATGTGATTCAAGGAGTTCAAGTCTCGGCGCCTTTTGGGAACGTTAAGTATGCGTTGGAAGTTTTCGGCGCGCTTGAGCAGATATCTTCCGATACCGTTCAGTAATTCCCTCACCTTGAGCAACTTAGTTCTTGAGAATATGTAACAAGGCCGGTTTTAGTTCTGAATACTTGAACTGATAACCGGCTTCCCTGAGCTTTGCTGGCTCAACGCGCGCGCTACTAAGCAACAGTGCGTCTGCCATTTCGCCAAAAGCCAGGCGTGCCGCAAAAGCAGGCACTGGAAAGATTGTTGGCCTCGATAAGGTCTTACCAAGCGCATCAGTGAAGTCCTCATTTTTTACCGGGTTCGGCGCAGTGAAGTTCACTGGTCCATGAATATCTTGATTATTCAGGACGAATTGAAGGCCGCCGACTACATCATCGATCGCGATCCAGCTCATCCACTGTTTACCATCCCCGACCTTTCCTCCAACTCCCAAGCGAAATGGAGTTAGCATTTTCTCCAATGCGCCGCCGTTGACAGCGAGGATGACCCCGAAACGAGTATGGACAGTTCTAATTCCTTTAGTTTCTGCTGGCCCAGTTGATTTTTCCCACGCCACACAAACTTCAGAAAGAAAATCGTTACCTGGCAAGCTGGCCTCGGACAACAACTCGTCTCCGCGGTTTCCGTAATAACCAATCGCTGAGGCAGCTACAAAAGTTGCTGGTGGTCTGGATAGACTCGAAAGTGCTTTGCTCAAAAGCGTAGTCCCTTGAACTCTGCTTTCGCGAATCCTTTGCTTCTTCTCGTCAGTCCACCTACCCGAAGCAATGCTTTCACCCGCAAGGTGTACAACTGCATCGAATCCTTCGAGTTGTTTAGGATCCAGGGTCCCTTTGTTAGGGTGCCACTCAATCTCTCCTTTTCCGGTTGAAGTTTTTCTAACCAGACTGACGATTTCATTGCCATCCCTGGACAAAGCACTAATCAGTGCTTTACCGACGAGTCCGTGCGACCCACTCACCAGAATTCTCATTGATGAACCACCTTGTTGATTGGAATACCACCAACCGCAGCTGGTGGATCGTTCATACCTAACCTACTGAAACGCTCGAATCAAAATAGGGAATACCACCAACCGCAGTTGGTGGATCGTTCATACCTAACCTATCAGAAACGCTCGAATTGAAGTAGGGAATACCACCAACCGCAGTTGGTGGATCGTTCATACTTAACCTACCAAAAACGAAAGCATGAATTTGTGAAGCATCGCAACGGTAGATTGTCGATCAGGGTTTGTGTTGGTGAGCCGTGTATGAACAATCCACCGACTGCGGTCGGTGGTATTTCAGCTGGTTCAATAATGAACGTCGCTGTAGGTCATGGATGAACAATCACTGCGGTTGGTGGTATTTCATGCTCCTTAAAAATTTCTGCAGCGATCATATTTCCTCTTGAATATTACTGAACGAGGAGTACAATGCGTGCCACTCAATAACGAAAGATCACGAGGACCTCAACCACTCGTACTTAACAAAAGCGGTACTAGTCATCGTTCCTCATCTTCGTTTTGGCGCTGAATATTTCCGGTCGTGGATCACCAGAGTGGTCATGGCGGCAGTGTATCTTCAACCTTTGTCAGGAGCGTTCTCACTATGCTTCGCCTCACATCCGTCCTGGTAGCGATCTTTTTATTCTTGGCATTAGTCGGATTACGTCCGACCAAGAGTGCACAAACTCTTCGACAAGTCACGCACAGTCCTGAGCAGGCACTTAACCTGAATCCGATACTGAGCGATGATGGCCGAGTAATAGTCTTTGAATCGACGGCAGATCTTGTGAATGAGGCCACGTCAACATCGTTTCACACGTATCGAGCTAACGTGACAAATGATCCCTCTGCGTTTCAAGAGATAGCGAGGTCACGCTCGGGTTCGCCCAGCTTGTCGAGCGATGGAAACAAGATCACTTTCGCTTCCACAGAAGATCTCCTGGAGCAGAACCCTGACCGCAACTCCGAAATCTACTTCTTCGATGGTGTGAATCTGAGACAGCTCACCCGTACCTCTCCAGATAGCGAGATCTCCCGACTCCGAGATGGCAGTCTTGCACCTTCAATATCGAGCGACGGTCGGAGAGTTGCCTTTTTGTCGAACCGAATCGGCAGTGCCGAGGGATCAGCAGGCATATTTCTAAATGACACAGCCTCAGGCGAGACTACTCAACTCACTATTAACCAAAATGGAAGCATTCTTAGTGATGCGAGACTTAGTGGCAATGGCACGCGACTATACTTCATTCGCAGCTCGAGTGACGGTTCAGCACAACTCATGTTTTGTGAAGTCAATGAATGCAGGAGTCGAATACTGCTGACAGATGTTGCTGGCCTTTCGTTCGCGGCTGGAAGAGTAGTCAGCGCCGATGGAAATCGCGTTGTCTATTCAGCGATTACTGGTCCCAATCAGACACAGGTCTTCATGTACGACTTGCGACGTGAGTCAATTCAACAGTTAACCCAACTCGGCGCTCGAACTTCCGAGGTTCCTCTCAATGCCACCATCAGCGGAGACGGTAAACGCGTTGCTTTTGCCACGCGGCGGCGCGTGTTGGCAGCGAGTGATGGCAGTGTTGAGTTGTACATTCTGGATCTTCCGACAGGAACCGTTGAACAGGTTACGAACGCACCAACAAGCGCTACCGGTGAAGTAAATTCATCACTTAACTATGACGGAAGCGCTGTTGCTTTCAGCTTCCCACAAGTTTTAACCGAGATCGTCAACGATTCGGAATCAGCAAACAATTCCGAAATCTATTTCGCCTCATTGAATCCACGTCCTGATTTTGGTGAAGCGAAAGTTACTAACGCAGCGACCTCTGACTTTAACAATCATGAGATCGCATCCGAGAGCATTGCCTTGATTAGAGGCAGAAACCTCTGTGACCGGACTGAACAAGCGAAGTCAACAGCCGCAGGGTTTCCTTTGAGTATCAGTGGAACAACGGTCTCGGTCAGTGGCCGACCTGCTCGAATATTGTTTGCCTCTCCAAGTGACATTATTTTCGTGGTACCTCCCGCGCTACCTGAAGGCCCAGCCGAATTCGTGGTCACAAATTCTGAGGGGTTGCCTGCTAAGGCAAACGGAATCATCAAGCGCGCCGCCCCGGGAGTTTTTAATCTCAGCGGCAAAGCGGTCGTATTGAATGCAGATACTTTTGCCACCGAACCTTTTGATCCAACCAATGGAGAGCTAAGGTTGATTCTCTTTGCAACTGGGATTCGAAATGCTTCACAAGTAGCGATCAAGATCGGGGACGAAGATGCGGTTGTCGAGACCGTCTTGCCTTCATCTCTCCCAGGCCTCGATGAGATCCATATTCGTTTGCCGGAGCAGTTGCGCGGGTCCGGGAACATCTCAGTCGGGATTTTCGCTGATGGCATCGCCGCGAACTCTACATCAGTGAGTATTGGCGGAAGTTTACTCCGGGACATCATGATTAATGAAATCCTTGTTGACCCGCCAGATGGACTTTCAGGTGATGCTAATCACGATGGTGTCCGCGACTCTGCTGGAGACGAGTTTGTGGAGTTAGTGAATTCAACAACTCGCGATCTTGATCTTTCAGGCTATCAACTTTTTACCAAAAGCCTTTCCGCTACAAATGACACACTGCGTCACCGGTTCTCTCAGGGGACACACTTGCACGCGGGAACAGCAATCGTAGTTTTTGGCGGAGGTAACATTAACGGCTCCGAGGCTGCTTTTCAGGGAGCCCAGGTAATTCGAGCTTCCTCCGGAAGCCTTGCACTAGTTAATTCAGGTGGCGTTGTTACGCTGCGTAATTCCTTAGGTTCGACTGTAACGTCTATCAGTTATGGCGTGAGTAGAGGGCTGCCCGCTGACATTAACCAATCAGTCACTCGTGCACCAGACATTAGCGGCAATTTCGTTCCACACCAATCTGGAGCGGCGAGTTTATTCAGTCCGGGAGCTCGATTTGACGGCGGCCCTTTTAACCCAAACCCGTCCGTTTCAACTGTAATGATCAGTCCCACTGCAGCTGAATTGCTTAGAGGTGCAAGTCTTCAGTTTTCAGCGCGCGCATTCGGCGATCTAAACCAGGAGCTCGACAACCTGATCTTCAGCTGGCAATCGAGTAATGCATCTGTCCTAACAATCGACGTCAACGGTAAGGTTAGTGCAGTGAATGCAGGTTCGGCGGAGATCACAGCTAGCGCGCGTGGAGTTCATTCGGCACCGGCAATCGTAAACGTCGTCGTACCCACACCTACTCCTACTCCCACTCCAGTATCATCGCCGAGCCCGACGCCTACGCCGAGTCCATCACCGAGTCCGACGGTTTCACCTTCTCCAACACCGGCTCCGACACCATCGCCAAGTCCAACTCCAAACCCTACACCTACGCCGACGCCATTGCCCTCACCAACACCGACCGCATCGCCGTCACCCACTCCGGTACCAAGTCCGACTGCGACGCCTACGCCTTTACCGAGCCCAACCCCCAATCCAAGTCCGACACCCATGCCCACTCCCTCACCGTCACCGAGCCCAACCGCGACTCCCACGCCGTCTGTAACACCGACTCCGTCACCAACCCCAACTCCGAATCTTCCCTTACTTGTGATTAGTGAATTTCGTACGCGTGGACCAAATGGAGCTAGCGATGAATTTGTGGAGATCTATAACAACAGCGACTTCACAGTTAATGCAGGTGGGCTGAAGATTCGAGGTTCGAGTAGCACAGGCACAATCACCACTCGATTAACTATAAACGCGAATACTATTGTGCCGGCTCGTGGTCATTTCCTTGCGATCAACTCTTCTGGTTATAGCCTTTCAATACCGGGCGATCAGACGTTTACCAGCGGTTTCGCTAACGATGGCGGTATCGCTCTCACGACAGCGGACGACCTCGTCATCGATCAAGTCGGGCTTAGTGCTGGATCGGCGTTCAAAGAAGGAACCAATTTGTCTCCATTGGCGAGCGATATAAACCAAAGCTATGAACGAAAGCCCGGCGGCAATGGTGGCAGCAGTCAGGATACAAACAACAACACTAACGATTTCCAACTGATCAGTCCAAGTGATCCCCAGAACCTTGCGAGCAATCCTACTCCTGGGCCAACACCCTCATCTTCGCCATCACCGTCACCAACACCTGGTCCAAGTCCAACACCCTCACCAAGCCCTAGTCCAACACCGACTCCAAACCCAAGTCCCAGCCCTAGTCCATCACCTACTCCAACGCCTGTCGGACCATCCACGATCGTGCTAAGCCAGGTTTACGGTGGAGGTGGTAACTCTGGCGCTCCTTTACGTAACGACTTCATTGAGTTGTTTAATGCAGGAAGTAGTGCAGTCAACTTATCGGGCTGGTCAGTGCAGTATTCGGGCGCAACAGCGGCAACCTGGAACGTGACTCTATTGCCGTCTGCCGTCTTGGCTCCAGGTCAGTACTTCTTAATCCAGGAAGCTTCAGGTGGCACTAGTGGTTCATCGCTACCAGCCCCAGATGTGATCGGAACAATTAATCTCGCAGCGACCGCAGGCAAAGTAGCGTTGGTACATGCTACCTCGGCGTTAGCGGGATCTTGTCCGTCAGATCCGAACATCGTTGATCTCGTTGGCTATGGCAATACCGCGAGTTGTTTTGAGGGGGTAGCTCCAGCTGCTGCTCCGAGCAACACCAATGCGATTGTTCGTGGCAATGGCGGGTGTAGTGACACAAAAAACAACGCTGCCGACTTCACCTTTGCCACACCGAACCCTAGAAACACAGTTAGTGCCGTTCATAGTTGTTCAGCTTCAGTCGCGCTCTTTCAGTTTCAAACGATGGTGGAAAAATTGATCACCAGAACACATGGATATAAAGACCTTGTTATTCCTGCCGCAGAGCGGCACAAGCATATAGCCCGGGGTGGAGCGAAGCGTAACCCCGGGTCGGTAATGAAAAGTGATTTGCATCCTGAAAGGATGCGAGCAGGACTGAGTTCGAAACTGTGTATACCAAGAGATTCACGATTCAAATCTCATCTCCCAGTAAACCTGTTTGCTCGCGTCCTTTCAGGACGGCATGGTTTTCTAAAATAGTGACCCAGGGCTTCGCTTCGCTCCACCCTGGGCTTTATGCTTGGGCCGCTCCGCGGCAAGAATGAGGATCCTCCCTTTGTGTCTTCGTCGCTTGATGGTTAAATCGTCCTTCTGATGCAGATGCTCGAGGAAGCAACAAATTCACTTCGGAAGCACTTCGGGTTCGAACAATTTCGCGAGGGCCAGCATGAGGTCATTGCGGCAGTGCTCGAAGGCAAAGACGTAATGGTTGTCATGCCCACCGGTAGTGGAAAATCGCTCTGCTATCAATTACCCGCAATGATGCTGGAAGGAGCAACCCTCATTGTTTCTCCTTTGATTGCCCTCATGAAAGACCAGGTAGATTCATTGCAAACACGCGGACTGCCGGCCACGTTCATCAACAGTGCTATTCCGGAGAGTGAGCAAAGAGCTCGTATCGATGGGCTTCGTCGCGGTCAATACAAGCTTGTTTACGTCGCTCCGGAACGCTTTCGCAGCCCCCGATTCACCAATGCTTTGTCCGCAGTGAATATTTCACTCTTTGCGGTTGACGAAGCGCATTGTGTATCCACCTGGGGCCATGACTTTCGTCCCGATTATTTGAGGTTGAAAAATGTAATTGAATCCTTGGGATCAACGACGACACTTGCATTGACCGCCACTGCAACTCCATACGTTCGTTCAGACATCATTCAACAACTCGGTCTAAAATCACCGCAAACTTTTGTGAGCGGATTCGATCGGCCAAACCTTTCCATCGAGATTGCGCACACAGAACGCGAGCACCAAAAAATCGCAAAAATCAAGCGGCTCGCGTTATCACAAACCGGATCGGGAATTATCTACGCGGCTACTCGTAAAGCGGTGGAACAAGTTGGATCTCATCTGGAGCAGCTTGGGCTTAATGTCTCCATGTACCACGCGGGACTGTCTGACAAAGAACGCATCAAGGCCCAGGACGATTTCATGGCTGGTCGAAAGCAAATGATTGTCGCCACAAACGCTTTTGGCATGGGAATAGACAAGCCTGATATTCGATTTGTGATCCACTATCAGATGCCGGGATCGATTGAGGCTTATTACCAGGAAATTGGTCGCGCCGGACGCGATGGTCTCCCATCGCATTGTCTACTTCTCTTCAACTATGCCGACAAAAACACTCATGACTTTTTCATTGAGGGTTCATATCCTGAGGCGGGCTTGATTAGAGATGTCTATCAGGAACTCGCGTCAACGGGATTAAAAAGGATCGAGCTCACAGCAAACGAGATCGGTCGCCGTATTGGTGAAAAGAACGACATGGCGATCAACTCTGCTTTGTATCTACTCGAAAGAGCCAATCACATTGAGCGCACGACTTTAGGTCCAAATCGTGACATCAAGTCAAAACGTAACCGCACGATCGTATTTCTTGACCAGCCTCCAGTCACACAATTGCGCGTTAACTTTGCTGACGTCTCCCGGCGCCGAGCCCTTGAAGAACGTAAGCTCCGGGAGATGATCGAGTTTTGTTATACGCAGCATTGCTTTCGGGCTTACATCCTCGACTACTTTGGCGATCGACACCACGAGCGTCGATGTGGCAAGTGTGGAAACTGCGGTCTGGGTAACATGACATCAACCCAGATCGGGCTATCTGGCATACAGCCACGCGCGCTGAATGATGAGGAGTTATTGCGCGTCCGAAAGATCTTGGCCTGTGCTAAACGAATGAAAGGTCGATTTGGCAAAAACATACTTGCTGGAACCTTACGCGGCTCAACCGCTCGCGGCGTTTTGCAACCCCACCTGGACCAGCTATCAACTTATGGTCTCCT
>JBKPQV010000747.1:0-4258 GCA_046734235.1 Acidobacteriota bacterium | reverse complement strand
GTCGGAACCGTCGAATCAGTAAGCGTTTTTGAAGAGCGCAAAGCAGGTCAGTCACGCGACTTCGCATTCATCAAAATGTCTTCGACAGAAGAAGGCAATTCAGCAATTCGACTGTTGAACGGACATGACGTCGGAGGACACACGCTACACGTCGACGAATTCAAGCCTGGTGAAGATCGGAGTAGTGGTAATTTCGGCGGAAGCCGGAATTCTGGTGGTGGGCGGTCTCGCTATTAGTGCTCCTGTTCCGTATTGCCGCACTTTGGCCGGTATTCCCAGCCAATCGTTTGCGCTACTCAAAGGATCGCTATATGTGTGATAGCGCACATGCGTGATATGCTCCCTTGCTGAGCCGGTACGACCTTCTCGTGGCGCTAGTGCAATCAAAAGTGGAGCATGCAAGTTTCTTCTACACTTCTGGATCCCACCAAGAATAGGCTGTTAGCCGCCCTGCCATCAGAGGAATTCGAACGCCTACTCCCCACCTTTCAACAGACCTCATTTGCCCTTGGCGATGTCGTCTACGAATTTAGCGGACATTTGGATTACGTCTACTTTCCAACTACGGCGATTATCTCTTTGCTTTACACCATGGAAAACGGGGCCACGGCCGAAATGGGGTTGACGGGCAACGATGGTGTGGTGGGGATTGCAATCTTCATGGGAGGGGGAACGATGCCCAATCGCGCTGTGGTTCAAAGTTCAGGTGAGGCTATTCGAATGAAGGCGAAGGTCTTGCAGGCAGAATTCGCGCTTGGTGGTGAGTTCCAACGCTTGTTGTTGCGCTATACCCAATCACTTATTACCCAGATATCGCAGACGGCCGTTTGTAACCGGCTCCACACAGTCGAACAGCAACTTTGCCGTTGGTTGTTGTTAAGCCACGACCGTGTCGATACGGATCAGCTGATTATGACTCAGGAATTGATCGCGGACATGTTGGGCGTACGGCGCGAAGGCGTTACGGTGGCTGCGGGCCACCTTCAGGACATAGGAGCGATCAGTTATGTTCGGGGCCACATTCAGATTATGGACCGAAAGAGATTGGAAGCTACTGCTTGCGAGTGTTATCGAGTTGTCAAAGACGAGTTCGATCGCTTACTTGGATAACCGGGGCGCTGATGGCCGCTTTTTAAGATAGTGGGGTTATCACCTTTTCTTCCATTCGGTTTCTTGAAGTTACTAAACTCCCAATAGCTTCTTTCGTAAGACTGAACACCGTGCGCCTATTATCAAAAAACACCTTAATCCAGGCTCGCCTGGTTGTTTGGGGAAAATAGATAGCGCGGAAAGCAAGTCGCGTGATGAAGTGAAAAATTCGCGGACCCACTGGCGCATAGCTCATCGCCTGGACCGCTTCTGCATTGCGTTCAGCGTCGTAGGAGTGGGCCCATGCATGAAAAAGTTCCCGATGAGTTTGTTCGATGGTCATCTTAAGAGGTTCGTGAGCCATCGTGTTTTTCTCAAACTTCAGCCAGTGTTTTGGTCTCACGAGACGGCCATCTTCTTGTAGTCGCTTATAGAGTGGAGTTGACGGAAATGGTGTGAGTTGTCCGAAAACAGGCAACCCGGGGGGCCAGTTTCGAATTTGTTGCAGTATCCGCTCAGCGACGCCAGGAGTATCGTTATCCATACCAATAATGAACGAAGTGATGGCGTAGATATTTCGCTGAGCCAGACGTTGGAGTACGCCCGTATATTCTTCGGGTTTGTTGAATCCCTTCTTAACATCGGCAAGATTAACGGGATCAATTGACTCCATCCCAATAAAGATGACCTTTCCACCAGAGTCAGCAATCAGATCAACCAGCTCCTGATCGCGCAATAGGTTGGCACTAATTTGCGCTATCCAAGGGAGTTGTGCGCTGCGTGCGATGATGTCGCGCAGCAATGATTTTGTTCGTTTGATACTGATCGCAAAGTTATCATCAACAAAGAATACCGAGATCAGTCCTCCTTCTTTTTTAGCGCGTGCCTTTAATGTAAGTAGTTCATCAATGATACTTTCATTTGTGCGGAAGCGGATTGAGTCTCCGAAGAATCCAGTCACAGTACAAAACTCACATCCATAGGGACAGCCACGTCCTGACTCTATCGGGACAATGTGTAGCGTGCGCCAACCGGGCCCGACGTGTGATAGCAACGGTCGAAGGAACCGCGGGAAGAAATTAAACTGATCGAGATTCAGCTTGTCCCATGGAATTGTCGGATAGGGTTGCAGACTCGGCTTTCGCTCTTTCCCTTCATTGTCGACCGGCGCGTAAATTTCTTTGAGTTCACCACGCTCAGCGTCCTCAACTATCTGTGGCCAGGTTTCGTCAGCTTCACCGAGCGCAATCGCATCAGCGTGGCGGGGGCCGCCGTCTCGTCCCAGTGCTTCATCGGGAACCTCAGTAACGTGCGGGCCTCCCATCACTACCCGAACGCCTGCGAGGCGAATCGCATCGGCAACGCGGTATGCTTTTTCGGCCATTCTTGTCATTGCCCCAATGCCTACGAGATCGATTTTCTCTTTTTTTATGAAGTGAACGATCTCCTCGTCACTCATTGCCCGGGCATTTGCATCGATTAGAACAATCTTGTGATGTGGTGGAGTGAGTGCTTGAAGGAGAAACATCCAGAGGTGGGGCATGAAGTTGCGCGTGACGCCATTGTCTGGATTGTAGAGCAGGATATTCATCTTCCGGTCTCCGGTTGAAGAAATTAAAATCAAGCCTTTTCATCTGCGCTGGGTTGCGCAAAAGGGCAAGAGGAGAAGTGGAAGACTCGTTCCAAATGTCAAAGCAGGCTGTTGCTTCGTGCTGCACTATAACACATATGTGAGGTAACGCACATACGCCGTTTTATACCTTTCAGTTGCAAGGTGAGATGTTCTCAACAGTTTGCTATGTGTGTTGCCGCACAGACTTTGCGACGTTGAATGCTCACATTCAGTTTGCGACTGAAAAAGTTTTTGGATCGAAAAGCATGCGTACAGAGGGCAGGAGTCTAAAAGATGGCCTTTTTGAATGGCAAAGAGAATGGTAGTTCCGCAATTAACCGGCTGCTCGCCACGCTCCCTACAAATGAATACAGACGAATATTGCCTAAAATGACGAGAGTCAATTTGGTTTTGGGCGAACTGTTGTACGAACCTGGCATTGCAATAAAGTACGTATATTTTCCAAACGACTCAATAATTTCATTGATTTCAGTACTATCAAAGACCTCTTGGCTTGAAGTGGGAATGGTTGGAAATGAAGGTATGGCGGGCCTTGCTGTTTTTATGGGGGTCGCGTCTTCGTCAAACCGCGCTCTAGTTCAGGGCTCGGGCACGGCATTGCGAATGAGTTCATCGTCCCTGCGCATTGAAGCGAACCGGCCCGGCAGTTTCCATCGAATTCTGCATCGTTATGCTCACTCTCTCCTTACGCAGGTGTCCCAATCATCTGTGTGCAACCGCTTCCACCTGGTTGATGCTCGACTGGCTCGATGGCTGCTGATGACAAATGATCGTTTGGGTCTAAAGGAATTTCCGTTAACCCAGGAGTTTCTAGCCAACATGTTAGGAGTGCGGCGGGAGGGCGTAAGCAGAGCCGCTGGTGCCCTGCAGGCGGCCAAACTAATTCGTTACAGTCGGGGAGTGATCAGCGTTCTAAATCGTCGTGGCTTGGAGGCAAAATCTTGCAAATGTTACGCGATTATCAAAGCTGAAACGGATGGATACCTGAACTGAAGAGCTGGAGCGGTTTGACTTCTGCCCTCCATATGCGTATGGTTAATCACGAATTGAGTCTGCTTAACTCCCTTCTCAGCGCTTCTGGAATCCCCAGATCATCTGAATAACGAGCCAACATATTCACTTCAGGCTACAACCAGCATGTTAAATCAGGCATCGTAGCCGTTCAGTTAATCCTTCTCTCGCGCATCGACGGTGATGCGCCCCGCGCAGCAGTCATTCGCGCCGGACGTTTGGATAGTTCGAGAGCAGGCTCGAAAAAACTACAGAAGTCGCTCTCATAAAGAGCATCCGAACCTGGTCCTTCGTTCGCCACCGTTTCGCCGAAGCCAATCCGATTCGCAGCTTCTTTTCATCCCAGAAAGGGAAAAGTATATCTATGTCAACGAAACTATATGTTGGGAACCTTTCGTTCCGAACTACGAGCCAGGAGCTGCAGGAGATGTTTGCCCAGGCAGGCACGGTCGAATCAGCAAGCGTGGTAGAAGACCGCGATACAGGACGTTCACGCGGGTTTGCATTCGTGGAGATGTCTTCGAA
>JBKPQV010000746.1:0-4022 GCA_046734235.1 Acidobacteriota bacterium | reverse complement strand
GTCTTATACCGAATGAGTCACGGACAGTTCCAATTGATCAGTGGACCGGTCTTGCCGTTCTTTCGCGACATCTTTGATCATCTGGTAAGGGTGACTGATCTGGCTGAGAGTTATCGAGATCTGATTAGTGGATCGCTGGAGGCTTATCTCTCGGTGGTATCGAATCGGCTGAACGAGATTATGAAAGTGTTGACTATCTTCTCGGCAATTATGTTGCCGTTGACGTTCATTGCGGGCGTTTACGGAATGAACTTCGAAAACATGCCGGAGTTGCGGACGAGATAAGAGTACTACGGTGTTTGGGCGTTGATGATCGTGATAGCGGTTGGGATGCTTTATCTGTTCTGGCGCCGTGGGTGGATTGGACGTAGAAGCGCTGAGGAGGAGGAAAATAAATAGTCTGACGGCTTCGGGATCCTTTCTATTTGTCATTGGTCATTTGACATTTCTCATTTCCCATTTTCAGACCCTCCGGGCATCGAGAAGTGTCCGATATACTTCAGAGGCTCTTGCAAAAGTAGCTCTTAGGGCGCAGAAGTCGGTATCCCGACGCATCGGGATAGCGTCGGGTCGCCTCAATTCTCTTAGCCTAATCTCAAGATGCGACCCGACGCTACCGCGTGACGGTACCGACTTCTTTGCCCTAAGAGTTGCTGACTCTTGCAAGATCTTTAGCTTGTTAGTGCGCTGCAAGAGGATCCGTCGGGCTAGTTGGGAATGCCGACAAGCTGAAGCATGTCGGACACTCTTCGTTACCCGGAGGGTCTGAAAATCAAAAATGAGAAATGTCAAATGACCAATGATAAATAATAAGGATTAGCGTGGATCCGCTGACTCCAGTTCATCCTCTTCATCGAATGACCCATCCGGACTTGGGACATAGTCGGCCTCTTCCTCAGAGCTTCCAAATGATTCTTCCAAGTCTTCCAACGTCTCTTGCTCGGTCGCCTCAGCTTCACGTTCACCAAGATTTGTATCGCGTGTTCGACTCTCCATTGTTCTCCCCCTAGATGATCGACATAAAAAAAACGCAAGCAAACACCATCAATGCTCCGTACAGGCCCGCGATGAGATCGTCACACATGATTCCCAGGCCGCCGTGCAAATGCTCCATCTGCCTCGCAGGATAGGGCTTAACAATGTCGAAAAAGCGAAAAAGAATAAACGAAATGATGATCCAGATTTTCCATGATGACCAAAATGGGACCAGGGCAATGGGCAAACATGCGATTAACTGCCCCGCAACCTCATCCACCACCACCTTGCTTGGATCTTTTCGCCCGGTTATGCGTTCGGTTTGTGAAGCAGCCCAGATACCGGAGAGAGTTATGCCCAGGATAACTATTAGCTGAACTACAAGAAACAACACCTGACCAAGGTCGAGGGCAATGAAGCGGAGGAGCAAGTAAATCCCTAAACCAACCAGCGAGCCCCATGTACCCGGTGCAAGGGGTAAGAACCCCACTCCAAAAGTCGCAATTGTTAAAGCCAGATAATCCGCGGGCGAATAGGTGTGAGTGGGTTCTTTCAGAGACATCCTTCATTCATGTACTCCCTCTGTGTCTCTGTGTTCTCTGTGTCTCTGTGTTGAAATTAGCGCTCTCGATCGCGAAGGTCGATTCAACACAGAGACACAGAGAACACAGAGTCACTGAGAAAGTCAGCAAATCCTTCCAATCAGATCGTATTCATGCCCTTCAGTAATCTCTACATTCACGAAGTCACCCTCCCTGGGCAACATTCCCTCGGGCACATCATTAATAAGGACACAACCATCGATGTCAGGTGCCTGAGTTTCCATGCGACCTTGCCACAACAACTCACTCTCTTTCGATTCACCTTCAAACACCACACGAACAACTTCACCGACGCGTGCTTTATTTTTCCGCTTTGAGATCCGGCTTTGCGCTTTCATCAAGCTCGTTCTGCGCCTTGACGCAACCCGATGAGGTACCTTCTCCGGCAGCTCAAACGCCGGCGTGCCTTCTTCATCCGAGTAGGTGAATACGCCAACTCGATCAAACTCAACGTTTTTGATGAAACTCATTAACTCTTCGAAGTCGTTCTCAGTCTCTCCAGGAAAGCCAGTAATAAAAGTCGTCCGCACCGCGATGTTTGGCACTCGCTTTCGTACTCGCTCAATCAATCGTTCAAGACTTTTGCGATTGCCGCCACGTTTCATCAGTTTGAGCACATTCTGTGAGGCATGCTGCAAAGGCATATCCAAATACTTCACCGCCTTTGGTTCCTCGGCAATTGCATCGAGAAACGAATCACTGATGTGCGTCGGATACGTATACATTACGCGCACCCATTCAATGCCATCCGTGTGCGACAGTTCGCGAATCAATCCAGGGAGAGCATCTTGTTTGCCGAGATCTTCACCATAACGGGAGGAGTCCTGGGCCACCAGTATCAACTCCTTAACCCCTTCCTCAGCGAGTTGGTGGGCTTCGGCAACAATCGACCCAAAACGACGGCTTCGAAAATGTCCACGCATCTGCGGAATAAAACAGAAAGCACATGGACGATCGCAGCCTTCGGCAATCTTCACAAAGGCGTAGTGTGAAGGGGTAGCGAGAATCCTTGGTGTCGACTCGTCGTAGAGATAGGTTGCCGTTTGATTTCCGAGCGGAACGACTGGCAGTGAACGAGTATTTGTTTTGGGATCGCAAACGGCGAGGATGTCGTTGATCTGGCTGGTACCGATGAAGGCATCCACCTCAGGCATTTCCGCTTTCAATTCATCGCGATAACGCTCGACTAAACAGCCGGCGACAACCAGACGTTTTGCCTTCCCACTGGCCTTTAACTGCGCCGCTTCCAAAATGGTGTCGATGGATTCTTTCTTTGCTGAATCAATAAACCCGCAGGTATTAATGACAATAGTATCCGCCTCTTCAGCGTTGGGAGTGATCTGATAACCACTGTGCTTGAGTTGTCCCATCATCACCTCGCTATCAACGAGGTTTTTTGGACAACCGAGGCTAATAAATCCTACCTTTTTCATTGTTTTTGCTTTTTTGGCTTTTGGCCTAAGGCTTTTGGTCTTTGGTTTTTGGTCTTTGGTCTTTGGCCTTTCGTCATGATCTTAGACTGAAAACCCAGCTCCTAAGTCCAAAGACCAAAGACCAAAAAACCTAAATCCTTTTCTTCATTCTATAGTTCGCAAAATGTAACTCAAAATTGATCGGCGCCTGTCCGGCAGAGCCACTCACCACGACAGTCTTTGGTAACAACACACCTTGTGTTGGGATTGATTCAATTCGAGCCTTGATTACTACATTGCCGACCACGGGATCTTCATTGTTACCTTCATATCCTGTCAAAACAAAGCCGTCCTTACTTTTACGTAGGATCGGTTTGATAGCTCCCTGCGCAGTTCGCAATTCCTTGATCTCGAAGTCTTTAGTGATTGCCACACTAACCTCAACTTCCTTGACTTTGAAAGTGAGCAAACGTTGCGACTCAAGATCTTGTAGCACAAACTGTTCAAGATTCTCCGGAATCAATTCCGACAGCATAAACGGCGCCCAGCTCATTAGAAAACCAGTGACCGACAGATCGACGCTTTTAGCGAGGTTGTCTAAAGCATCCGCAGCGGCCTTGTTAGGCTTAGGTCCAACGATGGAATGAGTGACGTTAATATTTCCTTTGGTGTCAGCCTCAAGGGTAAAACGCAGCCGATTTGAAAGTCGTAGAACAGCTGGTTTGTCCTTTGGGGAGACATCTTTCAGCATGATCTGCCAGTTGGGAATGATTGAGGCGCGCACCTCCAGCAAGCCTTGCCGCCGCAAGAGGGAGTATGAGTTTCGTGTGTCTTCGATAAACTTCCGATCGTTGTTCTGTGCCTGAATTGAGGAACTAACCACCACAAGCAAGAAAAGGGTTTTTAGAATTTGTCTCATCAACTTTGTGTCTCTCCTTGGAGTGCGGTGGCCTGGCACCGCTTTGTCACAGCGAGACTCCCCAATCGCGATCTCATGTAGGTAGAGATTCACTGTAACAAAGCGGTGCCAGGC
>JBKPQV010000745.1:0-14561 GCA_046734235.1 Acidobacteriota bacterium | reverse complement strand
GCTTAGAACCTAGATTTGACAATCTACGTTCCGACCCACGTTTTGCTGATATACTAAAACGAATGGGACTTTCGCAGCAGCACTAGGCTCACAGAGAAGCAGTCAGTACCACCTCGGGGTAGCGACTGTGTCAAAAATCGCGCTGGCGTCACTCCAAGAAACCATAACCACGAAGTCACAAAGACACTAATTGAGAGAGGGATTTTTGTTCAACGTTTCTCCTAATATATTCGTGTCTTCGTGGTTAAGTCAGTCTTGGTTTCAGCAGTCTCCGGATTTTTGACACAGTCTCGGTAGCGGGATGGTACTGACTGCTTCCAACTTTGATTGCGACTTCATCGCCGACTGTGGAATTAACAAGAACTGAGAGAAACAAGCTAATTAAGACTACGAATCAGGGGGTCGCATGTTCGAATCATGCCGGGTGCACCATATTCTTGTTCTCGCAGACGATTCACCCCCCACAAAATCTAAACTTCTCCGCAACAAAAGCCGCCAAAACGCCCGCGCGGCTCGGTTCAAAGATTTTTCTTGCCTTAGCATCGGCTGCGATTTGTATAATGTTGATTGACCGCTCAAAAGCGGTTCCTTGTGCACTCAAGGGCCCTCAGGCCAAGTAGTTCCGCCAAAGCACCACCAAATTCTCTCCTCGAAGAAACTCGAACATGCCAAGTAAGAAATGTCCTCAATGCGGGTTGGTAAATTTTGAGTACGCTTCGAACTGTAAGCGCTGCGATGCGGATTTATCTACGGAACTCCCTCGAGAAGAAGGGACCACCTCTGAGCAATCAAGTCGATCCAATTCAATTGGGATCTATTTCAGAGCCATCGGAGTTGGACTTCTGCTGGAGGTTGCATTTTTTATTTTCAAGGTGATGGGTTATCCGAACGGACGCAGTATATGGTTCGTTGTCATCTTTGGCGTAATCTACGCCGTCGCAGCTGCCTGTTTAAGCGCACGGCGCCCGGTAAAAGATTGGTTGCTAGCGCTCAGTTTGTCTTTATTCTATTTGTTAGGTTTGAGTCTGAGTTTGTCCGCGCTGCTGCAATACAATCAAAAATACGGTGGGATGTTCTGGGCCAACAAATTTTATTTGAGCCCGATCCTGCTATTCATTTCGATTCCGCTAGCGGTATTTTTTGGCGCGCGCTTCGGATTGAAACGCTCCCTGCGGCGCTTCGCGGCGTTGATCTCAGTATTCGTTTTAACTTCGGCAACGGTGCCATTTGCGGAAATGAAGCCTCGCCCGGCTAAGGAGTTGAACTATTCAACAGAAATCGTCGCGTCCGAATTCACTATGCGTCTTGAACTTGAGTTCTATCTTCAAGTCACAGACGATCCAATGAACTTCAGAACCGCCTCAACCCCTCCCCCGGTAAACCGCCGGGGCGGCTGGAATGTGACCATCGTTAGAAAGGATTACAGTTTCTCACCGACTATACATATGACAATGATTGTCGATGGCAAAGAGCTCGAAAGCTCAATGTGGCCGATTAATTCGCCGGGTGGAGGGTCACACATCGACTTTTCTCAAAAACAAGACTATAGAGAGATCGTTAATTGGAGTATCGGTCCTAATCCGGATCTTATGAGTTCGCTGGTAAACGCCCATAACATAACGTTGACGTGGGGAAATATGGCGGTGGTCCTGCCCGATGAACAAGTCGTGTCGCTGCGAACGTTCTTTCGAACCGTTTTTCGAATGCTACACGATGAAGATATGCTCTGTACCAATCCGATGTGTCAGCAGGGAGCTCTTAATCCTAAGCGGTAGCTGCTAGACCCCTCTCGACCATCATTCATGGTCGAATCATGCCGGGTGCATCATTTGGAATCAATAAGTTAGGGCTTCCGAGTTGGAAGCCCTTTCTTAATTTGTGTGCCTATATTATTCTGCCGCGAAGAATTCAACCTTTTAGTACCTGGAGACTCCCAATGAAAAGCAGCTACCTTGCGTCTATCTTGCTCATGTTTCTTTTCGCGGTACCCATCGCGGCGCAGACAGCAAATGCCGCCGGAACTTGGGATACTACCTTGAACTCGCCACAAGGCACATTCAATTTTCAACTGATACTCAAACAGAGTGGTGATAAGGTTACTGGGATCGTTAAGAGCCAGCGCGGTGAACTTCCCATCGAAGGAACCGCAACCGCTAAAGATGTCACTCTTAAATACACGATCAAGTTTCAGGAAAACGATATGGTAATTACCTTGACGGGCCCGATTGACGGTAACTCTATGAAGGGTACTGCCGATTTTGGCGGGATGGCGTCCGGAGATTTTAGCGCCAAACGCGCAGCAGAGGCGGGCGCAACAGCGGAGGCCGGCGCAACAGCAGCGGCCTCACCAAACGTTACCGGCGCATGGGCGATGCAAGTTGAAACACCAAATGGATCTGGTTCACCTACGTTCACCTTCAAACAGGAAGGTGAAAAACTCTCTGGTCAGTACAAAGGTCTTTTTGGTGAGGCCCCCGTTACTGGAACGGTTAAAGATAATAAGATCGAGTTCAGTATCAAGGTAGAAGCTCAGGGTCAGCCGATGACATTAACCTACTCCGGAACGATCGAGAAAGACGGTACGATGAAAGGAACTATAGCGCTGGGTGACGCCTCCGGAACCTGGACGGGCAAACGACAGTAGACCTAAACGGAAGATTCTCCTGCCGACATCGTCTCGGCAAACATAAGATTACTTTCGACAGGCCTAAATCCAAGCCAATAGTCTCGATTGCCGCTGCGTGACAGGAATTCACGACTTGGCAGGATTTCTTAAAGCGACTTTGCTCCAAGAAATAGGCGTAAAAAAGGGCGGAGAGTAATCTCCGCCCCTTTTGATCAAGCGCTCTACTAGCACTTTTCAAACATGTCGAAAATGTGGGCAGGACAGATCATCGGCAGCGGGCTCCTGGAAATTATTGAGGTGCCGGTACCGGAGATTCAACAGGGCGAGATGTTGGTCCAGCTCGAGGTCGGGTCAATCTGTGGCAGTGATTTACCCTACTTTCTTTGCAATACGTCTCATCCTCTTCTTTTCGGTTCTTCAGTTCCTTTGGCTCCAACTCTTTCGCTTCATGAGTTAGTGGGATTTGTGGTGCAGTCGAGGAGTGAGCGTTTCAAGAAGGGCGATCGCGTTCTCGCTCTACCTGCTACTCACCATGGAGGTCTGGCCGAGTATTTCGTTTCGAAGGAAGATCGCGCGGTTCTTATCCCTGCCGGGCCGGCAAAACATCTTGTGCTATCTCAACCACTTGGAACAGTCGTGCATGCTTGCTCGAAGTTGCCAGAGTTAAGCAGACAGACGGTAGTGATCTTAGGGCAGGGACCGATTGGTCAGCTGTTCACGGCCATGATGCGACACCGGGGTGTTGAGCGGTTGATTGCTGTCGACCTTCTCGCCGAGCGACTCAAGGTTTCAAAGGCGGGTGGAGCGACGCACACTGTTTGTGGAAGTGCAGGTGACGTTATTGAAGAGATCAGGGCGATTACTGATGGGAAGCTGGCTGATCTCACCGTTGAAGCCATTGGTAAACCTGACACATTGAACGTGGCGGCGAAACTTGTGAGACGCAATGGGACGGTGTTGGGCTTTGGAGTGCCGAGTAAGTTCAACTATGAATTTGCATTTCACGAATTCTTCAACAACGAGGGTCGGTTGATTTGTAGCGTCGGTCCAACAGTCGAGGATCTGCGCGCTGCAGTGGAGATGATTTCGAACGGAGTGATTGATGTCGCGCCGTTAGTTACTCATACGTTTCCATTCTCTCGAGCGCAGGAAGCGTACACGTTATTCGCGGATCGTGCTGACGGGGTGATTAAGGTTGCGCTAGTTGCTGAGTGAAGTTGCTTCACCCAATCACAACCATACCCACTTTATCGTAAGTGCTAAGTATCCCTTCGCGAGGTGCATTCGCTTGCTGTGCGCCAGCAAAGATGTTCCCCATCACAGGCCCACCCTCAAACCCACAGTTGCCTATTGCGTCTAACCAATAGCGCCCTGGCCAGATTGCGGTTGCAACGACCTGTTGTAAGAGCATCAGATCCTGCAAAGGCAGTTGGCGTCCATTAATGAAGACCCCGGTATTACCGTTTGATGCATCTGGAGCTAGCCGGCCACCGAGCGATAATCCTGCTTGCATGACTCCGGCAGTTGGTCCGCCTCGATATCCCCAACCACCAGTCATCGAGTCGTACCAGTAATCACCATCAGAGATACGCACACGATAAGCACTTTCAAGAATCTCTATTTGATCATCGCTGAGACTCGCGCCGTTGATTATTACAGCACGTGTGCGCGTTTCTTGTGACTCTTCTGTCTGCTTTGCTGGAGACGGAGTGGCGGCGGGAGCTTGTACAGCAGCCCGTCCCAGTTCATCCATCAATTTCTTCAATTGTGATTTGACGTGGTTGGATTGAATTGGCCCAAGACCCTGATTCGATCCGCGAAACATGATTCGCGTTTCGTTGTCTGAGGGACCTTGCAAGACACCGATTTCAACCTTTACTTGAGTCGTAAAGGGATTCTGTGGAGGCGGCTCGGTGCAGATCATGCCCAGGTCGTTTTCCTGCAGGATTCGCCAGCCGAGTCTTTGAATCGCGACACGGCACGCTGCCAACATTCTCTCTCGAGGAAAGCCGATCGTGGATTGTTCCTCATGCGTTGACATAAAAGTGGTCCTTTGTGTCTAGCTTTCGCGTTGTATTTTACACTGCAGTCGGTGGATCGTTCATGCTCAGCGCACAAGAAGTCCGAGGACATCTGCAGGAAATACCACCAACCGCAGTTGGTGGATTGTTCATACACAGCCTACAAAGAAGGCCGACTAGCATCTGCAGGAAATACCACCAACCGCAGTTGGTGGATTGTTTATACTGTTCAAAGCTGCCCCTTGCTGCAATAAGCTCAACCACTGTACCGCCAAGATTCGTCTTAGAGGCAGCATTCATTTTTGTAGGCCGCGTATGAACGATCCACCAACTGCGGTTGGTGGTATTCCTCAGCTAATCGCCAAGGTTTCTAGTAGGTTGAGTATGAACGATCCACCAACTGCGGTTGGTGGTATTCCTCAGCTAATCGCCAAGGTTTCTAGTAGGTTGAGCATGAACAATCCACGATTGCGGTCGGTGGTAATTGCTGAGTTTTGCTTATAATGCAAATCGTCATAAACGTCAGTTCTGCGGTGGGACGATAAATGAAGGCCTCGCTCATAAGTTTAGTCATACTTGCCATCGCCTTTTTAGCCACCGGTTGTCGTCATAAATCTTCTACCACCCGCCTCCCGGAAATCACATCAGAATCGGAAGAAGGCTATCACGATCTTGTTTTGGAAATTGAAGATCACCAAAAGTTGTCGGATGGTTCGCAGAGAATCCTTGCCTCGGGGATGTATCAAGGCAAAAAGGTCAGCCTGGAGATCCTTCTTGGCCCAGCATGGCGTTCGGGCGCAATAGATGCTGATGTTCCTATCACTACATTTCTGGGTTCCGTGAGCTATCGTTCCATTGGTGTCGAGAGTGATCTCCTTTTACAGGCTATGGATGAGGTGTACGGAACAAAGAAGGCGCCAAAAGCGATGAACAAGGTAACTGAGTTTTCTGCGATCAGCTTGGAAGGCGATCCGAGAAATCTTTCTAAGGGTATTACCAAGATCAAGCTCTTCTTTGAAGCCAACTCAGAAGATCAATACGCAGAGCTATTCACGAACATAGATTTAAAGGTCAGGAAGCTCTACATCAGTGAAAAGGACGAAGAGTATCGAACTGCCATAGTTCGCGCGCTTCAAGCACCTTAAACTAAATGCGCGCACCTATATTTCAGATTGATTCATTCACAACCCATCGTTTCTCCGGGAATCCTGCTGCAGTGGTTTTGCTACAGAGTTTCCCGGATGAGTCGGTCATGCAAGCTATCGCCGCGGAAAACAATTTGGCGGAGACGGCATTTATGGTTCCCGCAGATGGTGAGTATCAACTGCGTTGGTTTACCCCTTCAATTGAAGTTCCGCTTTGTGGCCACGCGACTCTCGCCAGTGCTGCGGTGGTCTTGGAGCGACTGGAACCAACACGTAGCAGTGTCATATTTCATTCAGCTAGCGGTCCGCTGCCCGTAACCAAGCTGAGTCATGGTTACCTCATGAATTTTCCGGCGCGCACTTCAGAACCTATAGCGACTCCGGCCGGTTTGACCGAAGCGCTCGGTGTCGTTCCGCTTGAAGTGGTCGCCAATGAGTTCAACTATATGACGTTGCTAAACAGTGCCGCCGTAGTTCGCGCTCTGTCTCCCGATCTTGCGCGTATCGCTAAGTTGGATCGCAGTGGTCTGATTGTTACCGCGCGAGGCGATGAAAAGTACGACTTCGTTAGTCGCTACTTTGCACCGGCGAAAGGTGTACCTGAGGATCCGGTCACCGGCGGTGCGCACTGTATGCTGGCACCCTATTGGGCCAACAAACTTGGCAAGACCGAGTTTTGTGCTTACCAGGCCTCACCGCGTGGCGGCGAAATGATCTGCCGGTTGGCAGACGACCGCGTTGAGATGGAGGGTGCGTGCATTTTTTATCTGGAAGGCGAGGTGGAGTTTTGATGGCCCCACTCTGGAGGAGTGAAATGTTTATAACCTACAGTCCCACACAGATTCGCACTCCGTAGGAGTGCCATCTAATTTCGTATACGGATTTTCTTTAGCTGGGCGCGATCAAATTAAACTATTTCTTACATCGCACTCCTCTGGAGTGCGTGATCTGTCGGCGGGTCGGTGCTATAAACATGGCGCTCCTCCGGAGCGGAGAATTTGCCACTCGATCTAACCTGGGATGATCGGATATTGCCCATAGTAAAATTAATAGCCGCTAACACATCGTTGAAGTCATGACACTCTTAAATCCCAAACTCGCACCACTGGCCCTTCTTCAGGTTTTCTTTGCGATCAGTGTGTTGTTTGGCGTAACCGCTACCGCTCAAGCGAGTTCCAATCAAGACAAACCGGTTTATGAGCAACGAGATCAACCTGTTACCAGGGAGGATCTTCTGATCCTGGAGAAGGCGGACAAAATACTGTCAGATGAGACTAAATGGAACAGGAAGGACGACCGAACATGCCGACCCGAAGATAAGACGTGGAGTCTTTTCTGTGCGTTACAAAAAGCCTCTATCGAAGTTCTTGGTAAATATGATCATCGCAGAGTGGCCCTCCAGGAAGTTCGGTTCATAATCGAGGACCTGTTGAAAGGAAAAGAATACGAACATCGGTTGATGGAATATAACAATCTGCCTACAACGCAATTTAGTGACATAAAGAAAGTGTTGAAACAGGCTACCGAGAAAGTTGCTGTCCGCTTAAATAAACAAAACCAAGCTGCGACGCGAATCCCAAATTTTGATAATGCGATTCCCCTTGAAGAAAAGGCAGAAACCACTGCCAACGCGAATATTGGTGATCTTGATGGTGATGGCGATCCTGACATTGTGTTGGCGAAGGGCCGCCACTGGCCGCTAGTTGATCTGGTCCTCTTAAACGATGGGAAAGGCCATTTTGATCGTCGATATCCTGTAAGCGACAAGGCCGATAGATCTTATACAGCAGCACTGGTCGATTTAGACGGAAACGGCACTCTCGACCTCGTCGTAGGCAACGATACTCCTGACGAAAAAGTTATTTACTTCAATGACGGAAAAGGTCAGTTTCGCTGGGCCAGTACGTTTGGTGAGGCTAAGTGGGAAACGCGTAATGTCACAGTGATTGATCTTAACCGCGATAAGCGCCCTGATATCGTGGTGGCTAATCGAGGAGGCAACCAGAATCAAAGTGTCAACGTCATTTGCCTGAACGATGGGAAGGGTGGATTTCCTGGTTGCCGTCCGCTCTCATCTGAATCTGCAACGACTATCGCTACCGGCGACCTCAATGGAGACGGTATGCCCGACGTGCTGGTTCCCCATCGTGATGAGGGTCAGAGCTATATCTTTGTAAACGACGGGAAAGGCGGTTTCGTTGAAAAGCATTCGTTTGGTCCAGCGAAATCCTCAACACGAGCAATTGCGCTCGGCGATCTCAACGGTGACGGACGCCTTGATGTTGTTATTGGTGACGAGACTGGAGGTGGCGGATTCATTTACTTTAATCAAGGTCATCTCAAATTCTCCGAGGCTCTTCCAATCGGGGAGAAGACTGATACCTTCTACTCAACAGCCATCGCAGATATGAATGGCGATGGACATGCCGATGTGGTAATCGGAAACGAGAAGACTCCCGGAATTGTCCTCATCAACGACGGATCAGGTCGTGGGTTCAGGTCCCTTCGCTTTGGAGATGGGAAAGGTGCTGTCTATGGTATGGCGATTGGAGATGTGAACGGCGACGGTTCACCCGATATTGTGGCAGCGCGTTCCGATGCGGTTAGTATGCTTTACTTCAATTCTCTGAAAACTGATGTTGCTCAAAATCATGGCGTGATTTTGAACGATGTACCGCAGCAGATTGATGCTACGAAGCGTTACCTATTCTATCTACATGGAAAGATTGTTGAGCAGGATAGACGACCGACGAGTCCGCAATATGGCGTTTATGAGTACGACCAAATTTTGGATAGCTTCAAAGCTAGTGGATTTGTTGTCATCAGTGAACAGCGTAAGAAGGACACCGACGTTGAGCAATATGCCAAAAAACTCTCTGGTCAAGTCAAACAACTGCTCGAAGCCAAAGTGCCACCTGAACATATTACCGTGGTCGGTGCCTCGCAGGGCTCATGGATTACCATGCTTGCTTCGACATATCTCGAAAGTCGAGTAGTCAACTTTGTAATTATTGCGGCATGCTCCGCCAATGATGGCTTTTTAGATGCGATCAATTTGCACGGTAACGTTTTATCGATTTACGAACGGAGCGATCTAGCGCAGTCATGCAAAAAGTATCGTGCTGATGCAACAGGTATCGGATCGTGGAAAGAAGTTGAGCTTAATACTGGCTTGAAACACGGCTTTATTTATCGTCCGATGAAGGAATGGGTAGAGCCAACAGTCGCTTGGGCGCAAAGATAGATGTTTTGATTTGTTTCGTGTTAATTCGTGTGCTTTTGTGGATTCGTCTTTATTTTCCTGACCGGAACGATCCACGAAATCACATGAACTTATCGAAAATTCGTGATCACTCGAAATCAGTTTTAGGCAAAGTCCTGAAGGAGAAAAATGAAGCTCTGGATCTTTCTGGCGGTCGCGCTTGTGTTTGTAGTCCATCAGGAGAAGAAGCTCACGCTTGAAGTCGGCTCGAAGCTTCCGGTGCGAGAAGTGCCGAAGAAGAATCGCCACCTCTTCATGACACATTCGTCTCAGCTTCGCCCATTTATCGAGAGAGAGATCGATGAGATTAAATATATTATTGCCTACGACGAAAAGACTCGCGAAATTACCTACCTCTCGACATATGACAAGGCTTTTAAGAGTGCACAAGGTTTTAGAGTGGGCGACTACGCCGAAGTGAAAGGGAACGAGGTCGTCGCATATCCAGGTTGGGAAATACGTGCACCAGGCGGAGAAGATGGATGGCAGTTGCTTATCGGATTCAACTCAGAGATGACTGTGTGGAGCGACAACAATGAAGTCAAGTTGAAACTCGCGCCCACTCAGTATAATTTGCCAGCGGACCAGGTTCTTAAAGCGAAGATCGTAGCTTTCGTAAAAGGAATGAATTAAGAGCACTCAAGGTAAACGAACTAATTTCGTTGCCGTCGACGAAGAAGCTTCAGATCGAAACTCTTCATGATGAGTTCTAGTACCATTCGAGCCGTCTTAGCTATTGCTTGGATCACCCTGCTGGTTGCCAATTCAGCATCACAGCATCTCCCCGAAGCGAAGCAAGGATCAGTCATCCAGGTCAAAGCAAACGATGGTACGTCTCTTAAGGTTGAGTGTGCAGGTGCTGGCCCAACACTCCTGATTGTTCATGGAGGTTCAGGAGACCGTAGGCGTTGGTTGCCATTATTTCCTCTCTTCGCAACGCATTTTAATGTTTGCGCGATGGATCGCCGTGGCCACGGCGAAAGTGAGGTCGGCCCGAACTATAACCTGCAAAAGGAATTTGCGGACGTTGCGGTTGTCGCTAACGCTTTGCCCGGATCGGTTTCCGTCTTGGGCCATTCTTATGGAGGGGTGTGCGCCCTGGAAGCCGCATTTCTCACGAAGAAGATCTCGAAGCTCGTTCTCTACGAGCCTCCCTTTCAGGATCTCGATCACACGTCGGTCGCAGACGCCATGGAAAAGCTAATTCAAGCTGGTCAACGCGAAGAAGCCTTGATCACTTTCTTGAGGGATGTGGTCATGGTGCCGGCCAATGAGATAGCAGCAATGAAAACTCATGCGTCATGGCAAACACGTGTCGCCGGCATTGATGTGCAGCTGCGCGAAATTCGTGCGCTGAGCCAGTACCGCTTCGACCCGAAACGTATGCGCGCCATAAAGGCTCCGACTTTGCTACTTAGTGGTAGCAACACAGCGTCACCACAGCTCAAGGAAGCTATACAATCCTTGTTGTATGCTCTTCCGAACCGGGGTATATACGTTTTTGATGGTGAGGGACACAACGCAATGGACAATCGGCCCACGGAATTCGCCCAAACAGTCACGAACTTTTTACTAAATCACGCCAAGGCGTCAGCCCGTTGGACCAAGTGATTCACTTCTAAAATGAAACGCAGACTATCGTCGCTTCAAACGGTGCTCCAGAAAGTCATACTCCCCGCCATTTGGATTCCATTGTTTGGCATTGTTACGTTGTCAATGGTTTTCGGCTCAACTGGAAGTCATAGTGCGTCTCCAAACTGGCTCTTTCTCCTAATCTGGATTGTTGGTTCTGCTTTCATAGTGTGGGGAAGTGTCCGGCTGAAGGAAGTCAGCGTTGATGACGACTACTTATATGTGTCTAACTACTTAAAGGAAATTGCCATCCCCTTATCAGATATTTTTGATGTTACAGAAAACCGATTGCTCAACTACCGTCCAGTCACGATTCATCTCAAGTCCCCTTCAGAGTTCGGTGACAAAATAGTTTTCATGCCGACGGTAAGATTCTTCGCTGGGTTCAGCTCACATCCAGTTGTAGCCGAATTGAAGGATCTTGCGAGACCAAGGATAAAAGCCGGAAGGTTTCGATAGCCTGGGCACTGGTTACAGATAAGCTTTAGAAACTGGGAGTGATAAATGAACAAGCCGCGTATTTTCTTAGGCTCATCGGGAAAACAGAAAAAGCTTTTGGACGCTTTGACACGCGGTCTCGAAGACATTTGTCACGTCGAACCGTGGACCACGTCCTTTAATCCTGGAACAACCACATTGGAACGTCTCGTTGAGCTTTCTCGTGAAGTTGACTTCGCGGCGTTTATCTTTGCCCAGGATGATTGGACTAGTCAAAGTGCGAAACCATCGAAGGATTCGAGCCAGGGCTCTCCCCGCGATAATGTCGTCTTCGAGGCGGGTCTTTTCGGTGGGGCTCTCGGAATGCGTCGAACTTTCATACTACATGCAAATGGCGCCAAGCTGCCAAGCGATCTCTTCGGTCTGACGAGCGTTCGTTATGATGGATGCACTCCCTCTGAGACGAAAGTAATTTGCGAAAAGCTGCGGAATGCTATCGAGAATGAAGGGCGCGTCGGTCGCATCGAAGGTCTGTGGTGGCAATTCTCGTTGACTGAGCGTTCAGCGGGTGAGCCCTCCGCTGTCAGCCTGCTGAAAATTTCGCGCGACCGCGACGGCGTGTTGGAAATAGCCGGTCGTTCATGGCAGGAAGATGGAACCCTGTCGGCCAGGTATTGGAGCGAAGCGGTAAAGGAGAAAAAAGAGTCGTCCGGCATCTTTTACTACTGGAAAGGGGAACGACCGCTTCAGACGAATGCGCCACAACTAGAAGGAACAGGAGAAATCTTATTGGAGTCTTCGGAGCGCGCGTCTGGCTATTTCACGACGCGTGCAGATAAGCCTCCAAAAGTAAACATGCGGACCTCGGGTGTTTATCTTCGCGCTGAGGTTGAGGACTTAAGCATTCTCGATGGCCGCGACGATCAAAAACGCGTTGAGCTGATCGCAGACCGTTTGTTGCATTGGAAATCGATCAAATCCGCGTAAGAATCGTTAAAGAGGCTCTTGAAAAATCGTTTCCTCACTCCGGAGGAGTGAGATGTTTGTAGCTCAGACTCACCCGGAAATTCGCACTCCGTAGGAGTGCCATGTAATTTCCATAAATAATTGTTATCTCGGCACATTTGCTACCAACAGCGATCGTAAGAAAGTCGTCCTCTTCGGTGGCTGGGATGATAGCGGGCCAGTCGCGGATATTTGGCAATGGGAGGGCTCGCGCTGGACGCAGGTTTCAGTACAATAGCGCGGCAGCGGCTGTGTGAAGACTCCGATGAAAGTGGTTACCTGTTCGTGTGATTTAGTGTGACTTCGTGGATCGTATTTATGTTGTGTTTAAGATATTTTCCGGATGAGTGTGAACTGCGTCGACTGAAACCGGGCGAAAAACGTCCCTACGAAGCAGATGACGAGCCAGATGACAATTAATAGATAGTTGGGAGGAGTTGTTTGTGACAACGATTGGAACGGTCGAAAGTTTGTGGCGTTACCCGGTGAAGGGTATGAGTGGCGAGCCGATGAGTGAAATGTTCATGGGTTTTTCCGGCATTTATGGTGACCGGTGTTACGCCTTTAAGAATTCTGCGGCGCGCAAAGGATTTCCTTATCTTGTCGCAACGGCGCAAGAACAAATGTTGCGCTACCGGCCACGTTTTCGGAATCCCGATAGATCTATAAAACCGCCAAACTTGCTTGAAGCAACGAGCATTGCACCTGGTGTCAACCCCGCAAACGCAGAACCAAACGATCTACTGGTGGACGTTGTTACACCATCTGGTGAACTGGTAGCGATCGATGATCCAAGGTTAATGGAAATGCTGTGTGAAGGATTGCGCGGCGAGAACGAGCTCACGCTTGTACATTCTGACCGCGCATTGTTTGATTGCCGCCCGGTTTCAATGATCAGCATCCAATCCGTCAACCGTTTGGCAGCCGAGTTGGATATTCCAATTGATAAGCGACGCTTTCGCGCGAACATCTACCTCAACCTTTCACCTGATGACGGATTTGCGGAGGATAAGTTGATCGGACGCAAAGTACGTATCGGTTCGAAGGCCGAACTCATGGTTTTAGAACGCGACCCGCGATGTAAGGCGATTTCGCTTGACCCTGATACCGGTGAACATAACCCTGAAGTCTTACGCAAAGTAGCTCAAGGACACGAAGGCTGCGCAGGTGTCTATTGTGCTGTGTTGGTTGAAGGCATCTTAACAGAAGGTGATCCAATCCAACTGCTGGATTAAGGATTTAAGCTTAAATCGAAGCAGCGAATACCACCAACCGCAGTTGGTGGATTGTTCATACACGCTCACCAATACAAACCTTGATCCGCAATCTACCTTTGCGATGCTTCACAAATTCATGATTTTCGTTTCTTTAAGTTAAGTATGAACAATCCACCAACTGCGGTTGGTGGTATTCCTTACATTGATTTGAGCTTTTCTGTAGGTTAAGTATGAACGATCCACCAACTGCGGTTGGTGGTATTCCCAACTTCGATTCAAGCTATCAAAGAATCAAATATTCCTCAGTTCGAGCAAGACTCGACTAGGGCAAAGCTTTTCAATCGTTGTAAATAAACTTCCCTAACGAAAACCAAAGCCCATTTACACGAAGAATCCCTCGCACAAAAGTGCGAGGGATTCTATTAGTTTCGACCTTTCAGACTACGTCCTTACGGCAACGCTTCAACATTTATGAAGAACTTGAAGTTGCCAGTTTGTTGTATTCCAAGTAGGAATTGAACGTTGATCGACGCTCCGTTGGCCAGTGGCGCGTCTAATTCAAACGATCCATCCGCATGCAATACAGGAGTCTTCACAGAACCCCGTTTACCCTTACCGACAGATGAGATCGTGACGCTACTCACACTCATGCTTGAGTTGAACCCCCCGCCATTCGGTTGACTCGGCGGTTGGTCCAAAACGGACCCTTCAATATTTACAGTTCCTCCACCGCACGGATTAGAAACCCCAACAGACGCAGTCGAAGTTCTTGGCCGAAGATCTGCAATCCCCGAAGGAGCCGGGAAGGTTGTTATGTCAACAACGCGGAACCGCAAGCGGGTAATGTTTCCGCCTGTATTGTTCGTGAACGTACGCCTGATATTCAACGTGCCAAAGGTAGAGTTGTTTGCCTCATCCGATGTGAAGTCCCGATTGCGATTAGGTGGAGCCGATGCCGCCATGCATGGGAATGTCAGGCTTTGCGGTATCACGCTGTTTCTTTCAATCGGACTAAGAAGGTTCTCTGGTCCGGGTGCGCCAAGTCTTTGACCTGCCCCAGCACTCGTACCGTTGGTATCCACAAAATAGAAATCGGTTGCGTTATTGTTCGTGTCAACCACACTTCCGCCACTTGGGCAAGGACCAAATGTGGTGATCGAGCCACCCTTGCCGCAACTATCGCGAACAAAAGCGTGGTCAATAGAGAACGGGGTT
>JBKPQV010000744.1:0-8475 GCA_046734235.1 Acidobacteriota bacterium | reverse complement strand
GAGGAAGGGGCCACAAGGATCTCCCGCAACGTCGAGTAGTGTCGAGAGTTCTGGCACAGGGAGCAGATAGATGTCAGAACTCTTTATCAAACGTCCAATCACCACGACACTGGTGATGGCGGGAATAGTACTTTTTGGCTTGATTGGATATCCCGCTCTTCCTGTCAGCGATCTTCCAAACGTTGATTTCCCGACCATTCAGGTTACCGCAGAGCTACCGGGTGCAAATCCGGAAACGATGGCATCGTCGGTTGCGACGCCCCTCGAACGTCAATTCTCGACGATAGCTGGTTTAAGCTCAGTCAGTTCAACCAGCACACTCGGCAGCACACAAATCACTCTGCAATTTGATCTCCGACGCAACATCGACGCCGCCGCGCAGGATGTGCAAACGGCAATTGCGGCAGCAGCGCGGCAGTTGCCGACCGGGATGCCGAATCCTCCAACACTCAAAAAAGTGAATCCAGCAGATCAGCCAATCATGTATCTGCGGGTTGCCTCTTCGACATTGCCGCTTTCTAAGATCAATGAGTTTGCTGACACGCTGATCGCGCAACGTCTTTCAACAATCAATGGTGTCGCCCAGGTTCTCGTGACGGGCGAGCAAAAGTATGCAGTGCGCGTTCAACTCGATCCTTCAGCTTTAGCAAGTCGCGCCATTGGTTTGGACGATGTGGTAACCGCCTTACAAAGAGGTAACGTAAATCAGCCAGTCGGTACGCTGTACGGCATCCATCGAAATTACACAGTACAGGCCAATGGACAGCTTACCGATGCCGACGCCTATAAGTCTTTGATTGTCGTCTATCGCAATGGTGCACCGGTTTTGCTCAAGGACCTTGGGAACATCGTTGATAGCGTCGAAAACAATCGTCTTGCGAGCTTTTACAACGGGCAACAAGTAGTCACACTCACGATTCAACGACAACCCGGGACAAACACAGTTGAAGTTGTTGATGCGATTCGACAGCTGCTACCCGCATTTCGGCAGCAGCTCCCCGCTTCAGTAACTCTGGACGTGCTTTACGATCGTTCAGACTCAATTCGTGAGTCAGTAAACGATGTACAGTTTTCACTGCTGCTCGCGATTGCGCTCGTCGTGCTTGTGATTTTTCTGTTCCTTCGTAACGTTCGGGCGACCATCATTCCTACGTTCGCACTTCCGACTTCCATTGTCTTCACCTTTGCGGTGATGTACCTGCTTGGCTTCAGTCTCGACAACCTTTCATTGATGGCATTAACGCTCTCAGTTGGATTTGTTGTTGATGATGCGGTGGTGATGCTGGAAAACATCTGGCGGCGAATCGAGGAGGGTGAAAACGTTAAAGACGCAGCATTAAAGGGATCGCGAGAGATTGGTTTCACGATCGTATCGATGACCATATCGCTGGTCGCGGTGTTCATTCCAGTCTTGTTTCTCAGCGGGATCCTCGGACGGCTGTTCCGTGAATTTGCCATCACGATCAGTGTGGCGATCCTGGTATCAGGATTTGTGTCACTCAGTTTGACACCAATGTTATGTAGCCGCTTGCTGAAGGCTGTTAAGAAGGCGGAAGGTGATCAGGTAGAGGGTAAGCGCCACTCTTCAGGGAGATTCTGGAATTGGACGGAAACTGCTTACGACCGTTTAGTCGGCGGGTATCGCTGGACGCTCGAAGTTGTTCTACGACACCGCGCGCTCACCGTCTTGATTAGCCTGGCGCTCTTTGTTGTTACGATTGCGCTCTTCTACGTGATTCCCAAAGGCTTTATTCCGAATGACGACACCAGCCAGATCATTGGTTATACGGAAGCTGCTGAAGGCATTTCGTTTACCGAGATGTCGCGTCATCAGCAAGAAATGGTAGACCTGATCCGTAAGAACCCAAACGTTGCGGGCGTGCTTTCGACAGTGGGTGAAAGTGACGTAAGTGCAGCCAGTAATACTGGAAACGTTTTGATTCTTTTGAAGCCTTACGACAAAAGGAAGGCAGATGTTGACACGGTGATCGAGCAACTGCGTCCACAGCTAAGTCAGATTCCCGGAATTCGGATTTATCTCCAAAACCCGCCGCTTGTCCAGATTGGTGGGCAAGTTACAAAGAGTCCTTATCAATTGACACTCCAGGGACCTGATAGAGACGAGTTATACAAGAACGCGAAAGCACTGCTAGGAAAGATCGCGACAATTCCAGATCTGATCGATGTGACCTCGGACATTCAGATCAACAATCCACAGCTTAACGTACTGATCGATCGCGACAAGGCCTCGTCTGTCGGAATTTCCGTCCAGCAAGTCGAAGACGCACTTAATAGCGCGTTTGGTACTCGACAAATCTCGACCATCTACGCAACCAGCAACGAGTACGAAGTAATTGTTGAGGTCAAGCCTGAGTATCAACGCGATGCTTCAGCACTTGGGCAGCTTTACATCCGACCGGCTGCTCCAACACCATCAAATGTTCCAACTGCAACCTCACAAACGGCCGAGACTCCGAATGCATCGTCGCTGGCGGTTCCGGCAGCTTCAACGGTTGCTCAGCCAGCTCCTTCTCCTGCCGCGACTGCAAGATTGGTTCCATTGAGCGCAGTGGCGTCTCTTTCAAACAGTGTTGGACCACTGCTCGTTAATCACGTCGGGCAGTTGCCATCAGCCACGATTTCATTCAACTTGCGACCGGGCGCATCGCTTAGTCAAGCAACAGAGAAGGTCCAAAGACTAGCGAACGAAACACTGCCGCAATCCATTACTTTCGGTTTTCAGGGAACCGCACAGGTCTTCCAATCGTCGCTTCAAAACCTGACCTTGTTGCTGGTAGTGGCCGTTCTGGTCATCTACCTCGTACTTGGCATTTTGTATGAGAGCTTCATACATCCGTTGACGATTCTGTCTGGTCTACCTTCTGCCGGTTTGGGTGCGCTGTTAACTCTGCTGCTATTTGGTCGCGAGCTTGATGTTTACGCCTTTGTTGGACTGATCATGTTAATCGGCATAGTTGAAAAGAACGCAATCATGATGATCGACTTTGCTCTCGAGGCTCAACGCAACGACAAGAAGCCCGCAGAGGAAGCAATCTTCAACGCATGTTTGATTCGATTTCGTCCAATCATGATGACAACGATGGCAGCCTTAATGGGCACACTGCCAATTGCGCTTGGCTGGGGAGCAGGCGCGACATCGCGACGTGGGTTGGGACTTGCGGTTGTTGGTGGCCTGGCTGTCTCACAAGTGATGACGCTTTACTTGACCCCGGTGGTCTACATCTATTTCGAGTTGGCCCAGGCAAGGGTTGGCAATTGGATAAATCGCAGGAGGGAAAGGCTTGTACTGGCCACAGATGAACACAGATGAAACCTTTTTGAATTCTCTGCGTCTCGGCGTTCTTTGCGTCTCTCTGCGTTAAAAGGACGTTCAAGATCGTGACGCTC
Organism: Acidobacteriota bacterium; assembly: GCA_046734235.1. Taxonomy (GTDB): domain Bacteria; phylum Acidobacteriota; class Blastocatellia; order Pyrinomonadales; family Pyrinomonadaceae; genus PSRF01. Next base: position 5,067 of record JBKPQV010000744.1, on the reverse strand, counting down.
AATTTTACGCCGAGACGCAGAGTACGCAGAGATGCAGAGATCCGTGGATTTCTGAGATGACAGAGCAAAAGAAAACCAATCTTGAAGCGCCAATTCATACACGTGGCATTTCGCCTCTTTTCATAAGGCGGCCAATCACTACCACGCTTGTGATGGTTGGCATAGTGCTGTTTGGGTTGATTAGCTATCGCGCTCTGCCGGTTAGTGATCTTCCTGCTGTCGACTATCCGACCATCAACGTCAACGCAAGTCTTCCCGGTGCTAATCCGGAGACAATGGCTTCATCAGTTGCAACTCCGCTTGAGCGTCAATTCTCAGGAATTGCCGGCATTGATTCCATCAACTCAACAAATTCGCAAGGTTCGACATCGATCACTTTGCAATTCGATCTGAGTCGCAACATCGATGCGGCGGCCCAGGATGTGCAAACTGCAATTTCAGCTTCGTTGCCACAACTTCCTCCTGGCATGCCATCGCCCCCGAGCCTTAGAAAAGTCAATCCGGCAGACAGTCCAATCCTGTTCATGTCGTTGAACTCACCGGTGCTCCCGCTGGCAACAGTTGATGAATACGCCGAAACACTCGTCGCACAACGTATTTCTATTGTTGAAGGAGTGGCGCAGGTGCAGGTCTATGGCGCGCAAAAATTTGCGGTCCGCGCGCAGATGGATCCGCAATCAATGGGTGACAAAGGGGTTGCGGTCGATGACGTAACCAACGCGATCAGGACAGGAAATCCAAATACACCTGTGGGTACGCTTCACGGATCATTTAGAGATCTCACTCTGAAGACCAACGATCAACTTCCTAACGCCGCTGCGTTTAGCCAACTGATCGTGACGTATCGCAATGGCGCACCAGTGCGTTTGCAGGACATCGCTCACGTAATAGATAGCGTTGAAAATAACAAAGTCGCCAGCTGGTTTAATGGACGCCGTTCAGTGACACTCGCGGTACAACGTCAACCGGGGACAAACACTGTCGCTGTTGTCGATGCTATCCGGGCTTTGATGCCGCAGTTTAAAGAGCAACTGCCTGCTTCCGTCAGCCTGGACATTCTTTACGATCGCTCTAACACGATTCGCGACTCCGTGAATGATGTTCAGTTCTCGTTGCTACTGGCAGTTGTGCTGGTCGTGCTCGTCATATTTCTGTTTCTCAGAAATGTACGCGCGACAATTATTCCGACCCTAGCTTTGCCGACTTCCATAATAGGTACTTTTGCAGTGATGTACCTGTTGGGTTTCAGTTTGGACAATCTGTCGCTAATGGCATTGACGTTGTCGGTGGGATTTGTTGTCGATGATGCGGTGGTGATGCTCGAGAATATTGTCCGACGTGTCGAGCACGGTGAGACTGTTAAAGAAGCCGCGTTGAAGGGATCCAGTGAAATTGGCTTCACGATTGTTTCGATGACAGTGTCGCTTGTGGCCGTGTTTATTCCAGTTTTGTTCATGGGCGGAATATTGGGCCGCTTGTTTCGCGAGTTTGCGATCACGATTAGTGCGGCCATCCTCGTTTCCGGATTTGTTGCGCTGACACTCACGCCAATGTTGTGCAGCCGCTTGTTGAAAGCCAGGGGTATTCGCGAAAGTGCCCATACTGAGACCAGCAAAAAGGGTTGGTGGTCGTTCAGTGAGAATGCCTATAACTTCGTCCTGAATGGCTATCGATGGACGCTGCAACACGTTTTGGACCACAGTCTGATTACGGTGGTCGTCTTGCTCTTGCTTGGCGTGGCCACGGTTTACCTCTTCCGTGTCGTCCCAAAAGGTTTTATTCCCAGTGGCGACAGCGGCTTGTTGTTAGCCAGCACCGAGGCTGCACAAGGTGTCTCATTCGACGACATGATTAAGCACCAAAACGCCGTTGCGGAAATTATTCAACACGATCCAAATGTCGCTTCGATGAGCTCGACAGTCGGTGCCGGGGGCCGTAATAGCGGTGGCAATACTGGGACAATCTTTATTGTTCTTAAACCGTTAAAGCAGCGCATAAGTGCCGATCAGGTGGTTGAGGAACTAAGAGCAAAGGTCTCGCATGAGCCTGGTCTGAGAGTCATCATTCAGAATCCGCCTTCGATCAATATCGGTGGTCGAGTTTCGCGAAGTCTTTACCAAGTGACATTGCAGGGAACGAGCACGGCCGAGCTCTATGACGGTGTTCAACTACTCGAAAGCAAGATGCGACAAATGCCCATTCTACAGGATGTGAATACCGATCTGCAGATTAACACGCCTCAGATCAACGTAGACATTGATCGGAAACAGGCGTCGGCTCTGGGTGTCACTGTTGCTCAGATTCAAACAGCACTTGGTGACGCATTTGGGGTTCGCCAGATCTCAACTATCTATACTTCGACCAACGAGTACCAGGTCATCCTGGAAGTGAAGCCGGAGTATCAATATGATCCGGCAGCGCTTGGACGCCTTTACGTTCGTTCAACTACTGGAAATCTGATCCCGCTTGCAACACTCGCGAAATTATCTACCGGCGTTGGTCCAGCACAGGTTAATCACCTGGGCCAGCTGCCATCAGCCACTGTGTCATTTAATTTGCGGCAGGGCGTTTCATTAAGCCAGGCGACACAGGAAGTTCAGAACCTGGCAAAACAGACTCTGCCCGCAACCATAACGACAACATTTCAGGGGACGGCTCAAGTTTTTCAATCGTCCCTGCAAAACCTCACATTGCTGCTCGGCGTCGCGATACTGGTGATCTATTTAGTGCTGGGAATTCTCTATGAGAGTTTTATTCATCCATTCACGATTCTTTCTGGTTTGCCGGCCGCCGGCCTGGGTGCTTTGTTGACGCTACTGATCTTCGGAAGAGAACTGGATATATACGCTTTTGTTGGACTGATCATGTTAGTTGGACTCGTAAAAAAGAATGCGATCATGATGGTCGACTTCGCAATTTCTGCACAGCGGGAAGGCAGCAGCGCTCGCGACTCAATTTATCAAGCATCCATTGTGCGCTTTCGGCCAATCATGATGACGACACTGGCAGCGTTGATGGGAACCTTGCCGATTGCATTGGGTTTTGGCGCAGGCGCTTCAGCACGACGTGGCTTGGGGCTGGCAGTGGTTGGCGGTCTAATCGTTTCGCAGACATTGACGCTTTACATAACGCCTGTTGTGTATCTTTACTTTGAACGGTTTCAAGAGTGGCTGCAGGGTGAGAAACATGGTGAGCAGGTCGGAGTTGTGTCCTAGGTCCAGAAGAGACGATCCACGAATCAACACGAACGGGGCAGTAGCCCGACTGTCAAGGAGGGCTCGATAAGCTAGAAGTAAAACCAGAGGTTAGCCCTCCTTGACAGTCGGGCTACTGCCCCGAGGCTGAATTTCTCGGAAACATTCTGGCCATACTGGCACTTTTGACAGTTTGAGCGGCGAGATTTTCATCGTGCAATGCATTCATGGCAAGGTCCGCCCAATTCTGGAAGTATGCCCTCTTGCTGGTGTTAACCTTCCAGTTTGCCTTTACGAGCATCATTGGTCAGTCGCGCAAAAGACAAAGGTCCAACACCACCCAGAGCGCCACCTCAGAACCTAGTCCGCAGCCATCGCCTTCGCCGACTCCTACGCCAAATCCCCTGGTAATACCGATCCAGCAAATCGGAACGGACTCCATTCAACTCAATCAACGATTACGCACTTTACCTGATCGAATCGCATCCGACAGCTCAATTGTGGAAGCCGAGCAAAATGTTAATGCGCTCAAAGCTAAAATCGGTGACAAAGCTCGAGAAACGGAGCAAGCAATTCAAACAGGTGCAGTCTTTATTGAACTGCAACAGATATCCGTGGACTGGGAATCGTTGCACAAAGGAGTCGGAAACCTTTCGGACAAACTGACGAAGCAGGCAACGACGCTTAATAACGAGATCAATACGCTCAAAGGTGATGAGTCTCGCTGGCAGGCGACAGCGGCTGAGACTAAACCGGACCAGTTGCCACCGGAGACTCCCGAACTAATTAACAAGGCGAACGTCGATCTCAGTGCTGCCTTAGCCATTGCTCAAGAACGACGAGTGCGAATTGTAACGTTACAGCATGCCTTGGCTGAGCAAGCGTCGATCGTTACCAGTGAAGCGGAAAATTTGAAAAAGGCGATAGCGATATCGCAACGTAGTTTGTTGGAGGTTGATAGCCCACCTCTTTGGAAGGTCCAATTTGGTTCTCAGCCAACAGATAGTTTTGTGCGCGTATTGAGCAGATCCTATGCAGGTGATCTGTCAAGATTAAAGAGTTTCATCTCGGCAAGACGAACGGCCCTGGTTATCGTTGGGATGATAATTATCGGCCACTTAGTATTTTTCACGCGACTGAGCCGAGAAATCCGCAGCACCTCAGCTGACTCGAACTCACCGAAACGCGACAAGATATTTCTTCGCCCTATCTCGCTTTCTTTTTTGGTTGGGATAGTAGCAACGATGCCTTTGCTTCACGATGCTCCAACAAGCGCGAGAAGCATTGTGTATTTGATTGGAGTCGTTCCGGTTATCAGGCTGTTACTGCCGCGATTAACTCGCGCCTACAAGCAAATGCTGATTGCGGCAATCGTTAGCTTACTGGTTTGGCAAATCATCATATTTCTTCGCCTACCCGTCTGGATCAAACGCGACCTGCTCGAAGTCTTTGCGGTTTTGGTGGTTGTTGGCTTTGTATGGCTTGCACGACAGGCAAGGCATGACAAGTTCGCGCAAACCAGACTGGGCAACGCGACTTTGATTGGCGTCTATCTCGGCATCACTCTATTGATCGTTGCACTCCTCGCAAATCTCTTCGGTTACGTTGGCCTCTCGGACCTGTTGACTCAGGGAACGCTGGTGAGCGGGTATCGTGGTGTTGCGCTCTACACAATTGCGCTCGCCGCTTCATTACTGATTTTCTTTGCTTTGAACGCTCGGGTGACTCAAAGTCTTGCCTTATTCCGAAACACTTCTGAGCGACTTGGACGCCGGCTATCGTTAGCGTTTTCTTTTGCGATGCTCGTTGTTTGGCTGAATCAGACATTGAATTTATTTGCGGTTGGCCCAGACTTGTACGACGCGATTCGGCG
>JBKPQV010000743.1:0-4040 GCA_046734235.1 Acidobacteriota bacterium | reverse complement strand
AGCACACCGCCAGTAGTTGGATAACCGAGCTTAATCGCCGGAAGAAGCAAAACGAACGTGACTATCGCAAACAGAAAACTCGCCGCCGGCCCGGCGATCGCTATGCGAAACTCGGCTCGCGGACTTTCCGGTTCCTTTCGCAAGCGAGCCAGGCCCCCAAACGGATGAAGCACGATTTCTTCAATCTCAATGCCTTCGGCTCGTGCCATTAACGCGTGAGAGAGTTCATGTCCAAAGACTGACAGGAAAAGTCCAAAGGTTGTCACTGCAGCCAGAAACCAGGCAGTCTCACCGCTTACCGGGTCCAAACGTTCCGTTCCCACAAGCATCCCACCATGGGCCAGATTGACTGCAATGAGCCAAACGCTTAAGCCAAAGACTACGAACCAGCGAAAGTCTATGCGAACTGGAATTCCGTAGACGTGCGCTACAGTAATTTGACGTTTGTAGAAACTGAAAATACTCATTAATGCGTTTCAGGTTTCAAAGGCGGTGTCCTCAGTGTCGATCATTGGCTGGCCAACGTCTGTACGAGCTACTCGACGAAGTAACAAAGGTTCGTCGTATAACTGCGCTAACCCACGAACTGAGGCGTACCGAGGTTCATCGGCAACTCTTACCGTAACTCCAAGTTCTTTTTGTAAGTATTGAGGTAGACCATCCAGTAGCGATCCACCGCCAGTCAAGATCAAACCTCTTTGATAAATATCTCCCGCAACTTCCGGAGCCAAACCAGTGAGCATTACGCTGATTCCATCAGCGAGCTGCCGGACTATCGGCAGCGTAACGCCGTAAATCTCTCCGGCACTGATCTCAACGGCACTCGGGCTTCCTGTTTGCACATCTCGTCCGCGAACTTCAATCTTTCTTTCGGTATCGGCCGGTTCGATGGCAGAACTCAATTCAAGTTTCAACCGTTCAGCGGACGGAATGCCAATAGTTAAACCATGGTGTCGCCTCAACCGGTCCATTATCGCGGAATCAATGTCCGAGCTGCCGATTCGGGCAGCGCTAGAGGCGATGATTGAACCGCTGACAATTGTGGCGATGTTAGTCGACCCGCCTCCAATATCCACCACGGCAGAAGCATGTTCATCCGAAATGGGAACTCCGGCTCCAATCGCCGCGGCCTGGCCTTCTTCGATCATATAGACACGACTTATTCGCGCTTGTTCCGCCGCACTCAATAAAGCGCGCTGCTCAACCTGAGTTACTTCTGAGAGCACGCTCATAATCGCGCGGCGGCTGAAGTGGGAGATACCACTGCGCGCCTGCCGGACAAAGAAATCCAACATCCCCCGTGTTCGTTCGAAGTCAGCCACGACGCCATCAACCAGAGGAGCAATGACTGAGACATCGCGGGCCTCACGACCTTGCATCTTGTGTGCTTCGATTCCTACGGCGATCATTTCGCCAGTGACCTTGTTGACAGCGACGACCGACGGCTCGTCAACAACGATGCCACGTCCACGAACGGCAATAATCGTGTTGACCGATCCCATATCAATTGCCATCGAATCCGACACGAGATTTCGTAATGCGTTAAGCCCAATTAATGAGCCGGTCTTGGCAATGATCGACATAAAACGAAGAAGGGTGAACAACTACGGACTATCAACAATGTCCGTACCTGTTCACCACTTATCTCCTCCCTTAAAGCATTTGTGATATGTGTCCGTACTTTGTTCTTCGTACTTTGTTCTTTGTACTTAGTTCGTTGCCCTTAGTTCTTCGTAGCAGTCCCGCTCTACCAAGGACGAAGGTCAAAGTACAAAGAACAAAGTTCGGACACACGTCAATCAGCAATCAGCAATCAAAAATCAGCAATCCATTACCACGCTCCGCTTGCTCGCTGCCAATCTACTTCCCAAAGGGCGACTGGTTGTTGGCGATTCTTAACCGAGATTGGCTCGCGTGGTTCGAGTTTATACCGACTGTGCGCTGCTTTCGCGGTTGCATCGCTAATCAATATGTCGCCACCACGCGCATTGCTTTCTAAGCGCGAAGCTGTATTTACAGCATCACCGATTGCGGTGTACTCAGACCGTCGTTCCGAACCAATGTAGCCGACGGTGACTTCCCCGGTGTGAAGTCCAATTCCAACGCCAATTTCCTGCAAACCTTCGGTTCGCAATTCCATGTTGATGCTCAACACACGACGTTGCATAGCTACCGCAGCATTTAACGCGTTAGACGCATCTTCTGGAGTCGCTGTTGGTGCTCCAAAAAGGGCCATCAATCCGTCCCCAAGATATTTGTCGAGAGTTCCACCGTGAGCAAAGATAATATCGGTCATTGCTGAGAAGTAACGATTCAACAAGCTCACGATCTTTTCCGGAGGTGCATGTTCAGAGATTCTCGTAAAGCCGCGTATGTCGGCGAACAGTATTGTAATCGTCTGATTGACACCACCGAGCTTGAATGAATCCGGATTCTCAAGCATTTGTTTCACAACATACTCAGGAAGAAACCGGCTATAGTTCGCCCGCGCCACTTCTTCACGTGCTAGCCGTTCGTGGGCTCGTGCATTCTCAACTGCAATCGCAGTTTGCGCAGCGACCGCACTAATCAACTCGAGGTCATCAGGCTTGAAAGCCGCAAAAGGATCCAGTCGATCAGCATAGAGCGCACCATGAACCCTGGTGTCAGCCACCAATGGCGCGCAGATCGTTGACCGGACGCCCTGGGAAACAATCGAATCAACACCAGCAAATTGTTCGTCGGAAGCGGCGTCTTGCGAAAGCAGCGCCACTCGATCTTTCATGACTTTGCGCGTGATCGTTCTTCCGATTGATAACCTACGGGCATGCGCCTCGAGTTTGTTATCACGAGCGCGCATCGCGATCGGCGTTAACGCCACGTCCTCCAAATCACCAGCAGCAGTTCCTGACTCCGCTAGCAATGCTACAACGCGGTCAGCAGGCGTCGACCTGAAGATTACATCAGTAGCCTTTTCGAAAATTGCATTTAAATCGAAAACGGACCCCAGCGTCTGACTCATCTCGTATAGCGCAGTTAGAATGTTTGCCTTGCGCTGTAAGGTTTCCAGCATCTTGTCGCGCTGTGGCGCAGGAGCAGCAACAGAGATTTCGTCCTTCGAACGAAGGACAGTACTCATCACATCGTTCGCCGAGATTAATAACTGGGTATGGCCAAGAGGTTTGTCGTCGTAACGAACATCTGTAGTTCGTTCTTCAGCAGCTTGTTCGAAACGCAAGGTGCTCGCCCCGATCGTTACGCGATCACCGTTCTTCAACTGCTGTTCAAACTTGGCATCACCGTTGATGAAAACCTTATTGGCGCTACGGCGCAGCTGACCGTTAATTACTGCGCCATCAACGATAGTGTAAGAGCCGTTATCTTCGGCCTTGATGTGGGCGTGATAGCGTGAAGCTCTTGGGTCGTCGAGCACCACCGCGTTGTCAGGGGCGCGACCAATGGTGCAAATGGCTTGAGGAACAAAATTGAACTGCCATTGGCGGCCACTTGCGTCGGTGATTTTCAGATGAGCCATTCTGAAAATGATCCTAGCAGTAGAAACTAAACACTGACAACCATTAGAAATTGGTCTAGCTGTTGTGGTCCTGGATCGGCGGCGTAGTTTTAGTTCGTGTTCACGCAAATCGACGTTTAATACGACGCCATGAGACTCCGCATTTTGTGCCGATCCGGTCGTAAGTTTTGACGACAAATCACACTGGTTCGGATATGATCCGAGGCACTGCACCTCGCGACCTTTGCCGGAGTAACTCTTATGCATGCGTTCACCGCTCGAGCCGCAGTCATTGCCCTCTTTCTGCTCGCCGTTTCGGTTGTAGCAAGTGCTCAAACTTCACAAAAGGTGGCTCGACCTAATGGAACTGTTTCCGGACGAGTCACAGTAAAAGACAAAGGTCTGGGCGGCGCTGCAGTAGTTTTACGGAATGCCGAATTCAACAATCCCTACGAACCGCTTCCGAGAGCAACAACCGATTCCGAAGGACTGTACAGGATCACGGATGTCGTTGCCGGGTCATATGAGGTTGTGGTTGGTGCAATCG
>JBKPQV010000742.1:0-8869 GCA_046734235.1 Acidobacteriota bacterium | reverse complement strand
ACTTTGGTCAGGCCACCTCCGCACAGGCGCCGCGTCGAATGGAAGTTGGGTTGAGGTTGAATTTCTAAACCTCCACCAACTTGAGGAAGGAATAAGACCTATGTGACTCATAAGACCTATTATTGGTTCCAAAGGTCATTTAAGTCATATTCTTTTCATTTCGGTTAATCCCCCAACCGAGCCTCGCTTGCTCGCCCTTAATTGCTCAGCTAGAATCACTGATTCCTCATCGCATCAAACTCGTGTCTGTGGTGAGGAACTCGGTCTACAAGTGCTATGGCAATTGATCGCATCAGCGTCAGAGGGGCTAGGCAACACAACCTCAAAAACGTCAACGTCGACATTCCTCGCGACCAGTTTACGGTAATTACCGGACTCTCGGGTTCAGGCAAATCCTCACTCGCTTTTGACACGATTTATGCAGAAGGCCAACGCCGATACGTCGAGTCGCTTTCAGCGTACGCCAGGCAATTTCTCGACCAATTAGAAAAACCTGACGTCGATTCAGTCGATGGCTTATCCCCAGCAATCTCGATTGAACAGAAAACCGTTTCGCGCAGTCCACGTTCAACCGTGGGAACTGTCACAGAAATCTACGATTACATGAGGTTGCTGTTCTCCTCTATCGGCGTTCCTCATTGTCACATTTGTGGAGCGGCGATTACTCGCCAAAGCGTGGATCAAATCGTCCAAAACGTCCTCGCACTTCCGGAAGGCGACCGCGTGATGGTGCTCGCGCCGATCGTTCGGGGCCGGAAAGGTGAATTCAAAAAAGAACTCGAGAAACTCGCGAAGGATGGCTTTCTACGTGCGCGCGTAGACGGTGAATTGCTTTCTCTCGATGAAGAGATTCGCCTCGACAAACGGCGCAATCACACAATTGAAGCAGTTGTCGATCGGCTTCTGATTAAGCCTGGGATCAAAGAACGACTGACTGATTCGATACGTACCGCACTCAAGCTAACCAGTGGAGCAGTACTGATATCGATTGTCGATGGTGAAGAGAAGCTCTATTCAGAGCGAATGGCCTGTGTAAATTGCGGCATTAACGTTCCACCCCTGGAACCGCGATCCTTTTCGTTCAACTCCGCTTACGGTGCGTGCAAACGCTGTCATGGTCTGGGAACCGTAATGGAGATCGACTCGCTTAAGTTGATTCCCGATGCAAATCAGACGCCTGAAAGGCTCGGCTACATGGGTACGGCCGACAAACAAGGTTCAGCTTACCTGAAAAGCGCATTGCTAGCGGTTTGCAATCATTTTAATGCGAACGAAAAAACGAACTTTAATGATTTACCAAAAGAAGTGCGTGACGGTTTTCTAAATGGCGTAAACACCAAGATAACGTTTCAACAAGGACTCTACACATACCAGAGTGATTGGAAGGGCGCGCTAAATTGGTTACGCGATCGCCTAAACGAAGCGCCGTCCGAAAAGATTCGAGTCGCCCTTGAAGAGCTCGTTTCACCCACCGTCTGTCAACAGTGCAAGGGTCAAAGGTTACGAGAAGATTCTTTATCAGTCCGTGTTGGCGGTAGGGGCATTGCAGAATACACAGCGTTGCCAATTGAGAATGCTGTAGATGCGTTTCAGCAAATAAAACTAAGTAAGCGAGAAGAGCAGATCGCCGGTCCCATCCTACGCGAGATTCGAAACAGATTGAGTTTCTTAAGAACTGTCGGACTTGGCTATCTGACACTCGACCGGACATCGTCCACACTGTCCGGTGGCGAAGGACAACGGATTCGCCTGGCTACTCAAATTGGCTCACAGCTACGCGGAGTTCTCTACGTGCTTGACGAGCCATCAATCGGACTTCACCCGCGTGACAATCAAAAGCTTTTGGAAACGCTGTCTGCTTTGCGTGATCTCGGTAATACAGTGCTGGTGGTAGAACACGATGAAGAAACCATTCGTCGTGCCGACTATGTAGTAGATCTGGGACCAGGAGCTGGCGCACACGGGGGTAAGCTGGTTGCTTGCGGAACGGCTGACGATGTCGCCCAGAATCCGGAATCAGTAACTGGTCTATACATTCGCGGAGCAAAAAAGATTGAAGTCCCATCCGAACGCCGCGCTCCAAATGGAAAATACCTAACGGTGCAGGGGGCGCACGCCAATAATCTTAAGGATATCGACGCCACTTTCCCACTAGGACTGCTTACGGTTGTTACCGGTGTTTCTGGTTCTGGAAAGTCGACACTGGTTGAAGACATTCTTTACCACGCTCTGGCGCGTCATCTTTATGGCTCGCTGGCGGAACCTGGTCCATACAAGGCGTTGGAAGGTCTCGAACACGTCGACAAAGTGATCGAAATTGATCAGTCGCCGATTGGCAGAACTCCCAGATCCAATCCCGCTACCTATACAGGACTGTTTACGCCGCTCCGCGAGCTCTATGCGATGCTGCCGGAGTCTCGCGAGCGTGGCTATAAACCGGGACGCTTCTCTTTCAACGTAAAGGGCGGACGCTGTGAAGCGTGTGAGGGTGACGGGATGAAGCGCATCGAGATGAATTTCCTTCCCGATGTTTATGTACTTTGTGATGTTTGCCGTGGGGCCCGCTATAACCGCGAAACGCTGGCCGTCAGATATAAAGGGAAATCAATTGCCGATTTGCTTGATACGAGTGTTGAAGAAGCATTGACTCTCCTGGAAAACCTGCCGCAGATAAACCAGAAGTTGCAGACGCTACTGGATGTTGGCCTTGGCTATATTAAACTCGGGCAATCAGCGACAACCCTGTCAGGTGGCGAAGCGCAAAGAATCAAGCTTGCCAAGGAACTCTCAAAACGTGCTACCGGTCGGACCATCTATATACTGGACGAGCCCACCACCGGACTCCATTTCGCTGATGTACACAAACTGCTCGACGTGCTACAGCGTCTCGTTTCACTCGGTAATACAGTGATCGTGATTGAGCACAATCTCGACGTGATCAAATCTGCTGATTACATAATCGACCTGGGTCCTGAGGGAGGAGAAAACGGTGGGCGCGTCGTGGCGTCGGGCACACCCGAGGAAGTCGCACGATCACGCCGCTCACACACCGGACATGCATTGAGACCTTTGCTAAACGGTCGTCTCGCACGCAATGGCAACGGCAACGGTAATGGCCATCATCGAGGGCATGATGATGTCGCGTGATATACTCCCGCGCGAATTAATCCCTAAGGCTTGATCCAATCCAAAAATGTCTCAGTACGACGACAACTTTCGTCCAATCGCTCTTGAGAACGTAAAAACCTATCCCCTGGAATCTCGGACCAGCAAGGTAAGTCTCAACGATTTCGCTAAACCAATTGACCCAAATATTTCACTCCAGGAATTCCTCGACTGCCTTCCAAACATCTTAGCTGTCCAGACACTTAGCGAGCTGGCTTCACGGATGCAGCGAGCTAAAGATCTAAAGAAACCGATCATCTGGGGCATTGGCGGCCACGTTATCAAAACAGGCCTGGCTCCCCTCTTAATCGATCTTATGAAGCGAGGCTTTGTAACCGCGGTTGCGGCTAATGGATCGGTGTTGGTACATGACGCCGAGATCGCAATGACGGGCTCAACCTCTGAAGATGTTGATGCCACTTTGTCTGAAGGTGCCTTTGGAGCAGCGGAAGAAACCGGACAACTGCTCAATAGTGCCGCAATTCATGGAGCGAAAGACGGATGTGGTCTCGGCGAAGCAATGGGCCGGGCCTTATTGGATTTACGGCCGGCGTATCCTTCACATTCACTGCTTTGTGCGTTGTATGAGGCTAAGATTCCATTTACGGCACATCTTACGATCGGTGGTGATATTGCTCACTTTCATCCAAACGTAGACGGCGCTGCACTGGGAGCCACTTCACACACTGATTTTCGGCTGCTTGCAAGCATTGTAAAAGAGATGAATGGTGGGGGTGTTTACCTAAACATCGGGTCAGCAGTTGTACTACCCGAAGTGTTCTTGAAGTGCGTGACGCTGGTCCGAAATCTTGGTAACCCGTTAACGGATATCACTACAGCAAACTTCGATTTCATTCAATCATATAGGCCCCAAACGAATGTTGTCCGACGACCAACTGCCGGTGGGAGCGGCAAAGGATTCACTATTACGGGACATCATGAATTAACTATTCCCCTCCTTGCCGCCGTCCTGCTCAACAGCAACCAGTAAACCTAATAGCTCGGCGTTCAAGTCCTTGTTAAGCAAAACCGATCGGCGCTTGACCTCCACGAGTAATTCTCTTATTCTTCGTTCCCCAGGTCTGAAATTGAAAACGGATTTCAATTTCTTGCTTAAGTTTCGCGTCACTGCTTTTTGCTTTTCAGCTTTACCTACACAGGAAAGGATTCGGTTCCATGCTCTCCGTTAACTCGCGCCGAGTGCTCTTGCTTGCCATCTTGTGGTTGGTTTCTGGCTTTTCTTCGATTATTGCTCAGACGGCCCCTTCCGAAGTATTTAAAGGCAAAGTTATTGATCAAAATCGCGCAGCTATACCCGGAGCACGGCTAACCGTGGAGCAGGATTCGGGCCTCCCTGTTTCTACAACCACAAACGAGCGTGGAGAGTTTTCCATCGACATCATGACCGGCCAGAACAGGGTCACGATCGTCGCCGAGGGGTTCTCAGCGAAGATCCAAATGATTAATGTTAAGCCGGGTGTGACTACACCTCTCGAAATAATGCTCGACGTTGCTGATGCAACTGCAATTGTCACCGTAACAGATGCCACAGGCTATCTGACCGAAGCGGTCAGTAGCGCAATGAAAACTACAACGCCGCTTCGCGATATTCCTCAATCAATCAATGTTGTTACTAAGGAACAGATCAAAGATCAGTCGATGCAAAGTATCGCGGATGTTGTCACATATGTACCCGGCGTCACTTCTCACCAGGGTGAGAACAACCGCGACCAACTGATCTTCAGAGGAAACAGCAGCAGTGCAGATTTCTTTGTGAATGGAGTGCGCGACGACGTTCAATACTATAGAGATCTCTATAACGTCGACCGAGTGGAAGTTCTAAAAGGGCCAAATTCGATGATATTCGGTCGCGGCGGTGGTGGCGGCGTAGTTAATCGCGTAAACAAAGAGGCAGGTTTTTCCTCTTTCCGTGAAATAACCGCTCAAGGTGGTTCGTTCGGAAACAAGCGCTTCACTGGTGATATAGACCAGGCACTTAGCAAGAAGTTCGCGGTCCGAGCGAATGGCCTTTATGAGAATTCTGATAGCTTTAGAAACTTTGTTGGATTGGAACGCTATGGCATTAGCCCGACGGTCACCTGGGCTCCGACAGACGACACACATGTGACCGGTTCCTATGAGTTTTTCCGCGATCGGCGAGTAGCGGATCGCGGCATTCCTTCGTTTCAATTGAGACCCGCAGACACGCCGATTGAAACCTATTTTGGTGATCCTAACAATAGTCGTGTCCGAGCCGATGTGCATTTGGTTTCCGGAACCATTGAGCATACTGCCGGCAGATTTCTGCTGCGGAACCGTACCCTGTTTGGCGACTATGATCGCTTCTATCAAAACTATGTGCCCGGTGCAGTAACAGCAGACAAATCAAAAGTCGCGCTATCGAGTTACAACAACGCGACTCAACGTAGAAATCTTTTCAATCAGTCGGACGTAATCTTTGATGTTTCGACAGGCAGCATCAAACACAACGTTCTCGCCGGCGCCGAATTTGGCCGGCAACTTACAAACAATTTCAGGAACACAGGTTTCTTCAATAACACAACTACTTCAATCCTGGCCCCCTACGACAATCCGACAATCAGCACGCCGATTACGTTTCGTCAAAGTGCTACAGATGCAAATAATCACCTGAAGACAAATCTAGCGGCGTCTTACATCCAGGACCAGATCGATATTTCCCGAAACCTAAAGGTGGTTACGGGTCTTCGCTTCGACTATTTCGATCTTCATTTCCATAACAACCGAAATGGCGACACTCTTCGCCGAATTGACAGACTGGTCTCACCACGCGCGGGTGTCATCTACAAACCAGTAAGCGAATTATCTGTTTACGCTAATTACGGGGTCTCTTACCTGCCAAGTTCTGGTGACCAGTTCTCTTCTCTCACAGTTATTACTCAGCAAGTGAAACCAGAAAAGTTCAGCAACTATGAACTGGGAGCAAAGTGGGATATTAGGCCAAGACTGGCTCTTACAACCGCTCTTTACAGACAAGACCGGACGAATACGCGCGCAACCGATCCAAATGATCCCACTCGAATTGTCCAAACTGGCAGCCAACGAACAAATGGTTACGAGATTGGTGTCAATGGGGTGCTCACAAACAGATGGAACATTGTCGGTGGGTACGCTTATCAGGACGCGTTCATAACGAATGACACTACTGCTGCGAAGGCGGGCGCTCAGGTCGCACAGGTTCCGCATCACACATTCTCGTTATGGAATAACTACAGGGTATGGCAACGACTAAGTCTGGGCCTGGGACTCGTACGTCGAACTGATATGTTTGCTGCTGTTGATAACACAGTGATTCTTCCCGGCTATACTCGCGCGGATGCTGCGGTCTTCTACGCGATCGGTGAGCACTGGAGACTACAGGCGAATATCCAAAATTTGTTTGACACTCGTTTTTACGTAAACGCCGACAACAACAATAATATCTCACCAGGCAGTCCAAGAGCGGTTCGCTTTGGCCTAACCGCCAGATTCTAAAAGTGGCTCTATGCTATACTGCGCGACATCCTGGCAAAGGCGAAGTCTATTTTCGGGTTATATTGATGGATGCAGAAAAATTAGAACACTTTCGGAATTTATTACTCACCCAGCTACGACAACACACCGAACAGGTCCGAACAGATCAGGCTGTCGCACTCGAGTTGTACGACGATGGAGTCAAAGATAGCGTTGATCTATCGGTGTCAGATCTCAATAAGGAAATCGCACTTCGACTCGGTGAACGCAGCTCGCAGGTAGTGGCTGATATTGACCAAGCTTTGCTTCGAATGAAGGAAGGCACCTACGGAATCTGCAGTCGATGCGGTGAACCAATCAACGAACGGCGCCTCGAAGCGGTGCCAACCGCACGATACGATGCGCAATGTCAGACATTGATTGAAAGCGCAAACGGCGAAGACGATTTACCGACACTTTAGATCACTCCGCTAAACAGGCCTGATCATTTTCCATATATCATTTGACATTTCTCAATTGCCATTTGGAGACTTGTGTCCGATTCGTCCAATCGGTCCCATTCGAAATGGCAATTGAAAAATGTCAAATGATAGATGGAAAATGATCAGGCCTTTGGGTGTGCCTTGTCGTAAACCTCTATCAACTTCTCCATCGACACATGAGTGTAGATTTGTGTTGTTGACAGTCGCGCATGGCCCAACAACTCTTGAATATCTCGCAGGTCAGCGCCGCTATCCAACAGGTGGGTAGCAAATGAATGACGCAAGGCGTGAGGGCTAATATTGTGTATCCCAGCACAAATCTTGATGTACTTTTCAACCATTCTACCAACTGAACGCGTTGTGATTCGGGTTCCCTGATAGTTAAGAAATAAAGCTTCCTCGTCTCGCTTCGTAACGGGTGCGTTTAGCAGGAACGAGTCGCGGATCGCGAGATAGTTTCGCAAGGCTACGCTGGCTGGATCACCGAACGGCACGATGCGTTGTTTTCGACGCTTGCCGGTAACCCGAATTAGTTGATTACGAAAATCGATATCCGCAAGGTTAAGTGTCGTTAACTCAGCCACGCGCACACCCGTGGCATACATAAGCTCAAGCATTGCCCGGTCTCGCCTACCCAGATCCGTTTCCAGATCAGGCGTTTCGATGAATCTGATAGCGTCTTCGATCGAGAGATGTTTAGGAAGCTTCTTCTCCTGACGAGGTGTGGAAACAAGTTTCGCCGGATTGCTCTCCAATAAACCTTCGCGAACAAGAAATTGTAAAAACGTTCTCAACGCGGCGAGCTTCCTGGCAATGGAAGATTTCTTTTTCTGTGCTGTGTGAAGGTCCGCTAGCCATTCCCGAATTGTGAGGTGATCGACGTCCTTGATTTCCGGTAACTTTCGCTTACCTGTTTTCTGATCTGCAGGAGCTAGATGATCCAGAAATTGTTCAAGGTCGCTTGAGTAGTTGCGGAGTGTGTGAGCACTAACGTTGCGTTCATAACGCAGATGTTCGAGGAATTGCTCGATCAGTTGCTCCATTTGGTGATCTCACCAATCCGCGCTCGATGCAGGCTTGGGAGCATAATAGCCTTTTCGTGAACGGAGTCGAACATCTTTTCGCGATTTCACCTTCAAGTCGATCACGTGGAGCCGACCATCTCGGTGTTCGGGTGCGGGGTAATAACTCAGGATGTATTGTTGAGATAGATCCGCGGCAATCTGATCAAAGGCGACATCAAGTTCGGGGATGCTCTTTGGTAAGTAGACCGCACCACCTGTTTGTTCTGTCAGTTGCTGCATGCGACGTTCGGCCGCTAAAGCACGCAAGTTGGCGCCTTCGTAAAGACCCGTCTGCACCACATATATCTGACAGTCATCGGAAAGCACATGCTGCACCACACCTTCAAAGTCACTGTTCCGGCTGGTTGTTTCAATACCGTCTGAAACAATGACAATAACTTTGCGACCTCTGTATGGATGCAGGTAGCGCGACGAATCTACGATTGCGTCAAACAACGAGGTTCCACCTTCAGGTTTACCAAAACCTGTAATAGTCTGCTCCAATCGCACCACATCATTGGTTAACGGCTGCGCTAAACGACTCTCCGTTTCGATTGAGTAGATTGCCGCTTCGTCTTTAGCTCGCAATACTTTGCGGAAGAATCGTATCGCGGCATGCTTCTCAAATTCACGCGCGGCATCCAAACTGCCACTGTTATCAAACAA
>JBKPQV010000741.1:0-14367 GCA_046734235.1 Acidobacteriota bacterium | reverse complement strand
TTGAACGTAGGGTGTGGCGTGTTGTTCGGAATGGGGTGGTTTTTCTCGGCCGGTATCGCGCTTATCGTAGCCAATCTTTTTGACATGTTGGATGGACAGGTGGCCCGACTCTCCGGCCGGGTAACCCGTTTTGGCGGTTTTTTGGATTCATCACTTGACCGCCTGTCGGATATGGTTGTTTTCGTTGGCCTAATGGTGTTTTACGCGCGCGACACAGAGTTGCACTCTACTCTTAACGTTTTTCTTGCGGGCGCCGGACTAATGGGTTCCGTTATGGTAAGCTACGCAAGCGCCCGGGCTGAAAGCTTGATTCCAAAGTGTGACGTCGGTTTCCTGCGACGCCCAGAACGCGTTGTTCTCTTTATTATTGGCGCGTTAAGCACCCACGCCGGTTCCACAAACTACTTCGCGAACCGAATGCCAGCTGTACTGTGGGTCTTAGCAGTTGGGTCCTACTGGACCTTCGCGCACCGCATGTACCACACGTGGCGCGAATTAACGACGCTGGAAACAAAAACTCCGAACGTAGATAAACAATCTTCGTATTCACAGGCTGGGACGAGTACGGGTGGGGAACGGCGAGCGGAACAAAGGTTAGTTCATAAACCAAGCTAGACCGCTTTCATAAAAATCATTAGCGTTGTCCGTTTTTCTTCTTGAGGTAAAAACAAAGTGACGATTTGTCCGTGTTGTGGATTCAAATTAACTAGTTCTCTCAGCCAGGGTTGCGAACAATGTGGCGCACGGTCAGTCGGTGATGCTCTGCCCAGACCCGAACGTGAGTTGCCGTCGTACGGCAGATCTTTGATTTTGGTTGTGGTCGGCTCCTTAGTCGTTATCACGTTTGTCACGCAGACCATCATTGCGATGGCTCAGCGCTCGTCGGGTTCTGTTGGTCGTTTCTTCCAATTCTGGTCGTGGGTTGCTGCTGGTGAAACTGCTGCGTGGCGATTGAAGTGGATCTCACTTCCAGTGATGTTCGCCGCTCTGTGGTTTGGTCGTAAGTTGTATCGCTCAATTCGAAATCAACCGGAACGGTTCTGTGGTGTTACCTATGCAAGGCGAGGTTTACTCGCCACGGCGACTGTTGGATTTTTGATTGCTTTATTGATTGGTGTCACTGTGCCGGCACGTTTACGACAGCGACAAATGTCCATTGACGCTGGCTACCGCGCGCAGTACTACACTCTGCAACTCGCATTCACCGCTTATCAAAAGAAATACAAAACCTTACCTGACCAGAGCACGGTTAAAGAGGACCTCGCAAAGCTGCCCGATCCTTATGGCGAAATCGCTGCGGCGTTGCGCGACTTTGATCCAACTGGCTATCAACCTGGGGGTGAGGTAGCAGCGGTAGACACCCAAAAAGGTCGAGGTCTCCGTGGTCGTTCGATCATTCGTCAGGCGTCTTTCACAACTGCTACTGACGACAGCGTCCCAACAGGCCTCGCGTTTACTGAGTACGATTTAAGACTTCCCGGCGAAGACAAAATCCTTGGCACCCCAGACGACTGGGTAGGTCGTGACGGAATCATCATGCGACTCACGGATGTTGCCAAAGGTGGAGTCGGACAAAGTGTTTCCGCCGGCGTAGCCACACCCTAGCGACTGAATGTCGTTTCTCGATCGTTTTCGCAAAAAAAAAGAAGACGAAGCCTCACGAATTGCCCGTCTGTCCAAAACTGGCCGAATGGCTGACGGCCGGATAATCGATGCCATATCAATGGACGACGGAACTATTACGCAGGTTACCTACACGTACACACTTGCTGGTGTCCAGTTCGAATCTTCCCAAGACCTAAGCGCCATTCAGCGACAACGTCCTAATGAGTACGCTCCAGGCCGGCACATCATCGTACGTTACGATCCAAAATCTCCGGCAAACTCGATCGTTGTTTGACTGCTTTTTGGCTTTTGTTTTCTGATCGGGCACAATCCACATTCAAAGTCCGAACACCTTATTCAGTCTTCAATGTTTCAGAAGGTCCTAATAGCAAATCGCGGCGAAATCGCCGTTCGCATTATTCGCACATGCCGCGAACTAGGTATGGGCGTCGTCTCAGTCTATTCCGAGGCCGACTCCGAAAGTCTACATGTTAGGCTTGCAGACGAGGCTGTTTGTATTGGGCCTCCACCTTCTAATCAAAGTTACCTGAACATCGAAGCAATTATCGGCGCCGCAAAGGCTACACAAGCTGAGGCAATTCATCCGGGATACGGCTTCCTTGCTGAGAATTCTCACTTCGCGCGCGCTGTGCTAAATGCGGGACTGATATTTGTTGGGCCATCACCCGAAGCAATGGAGGTGATGGGATCCAAAACTAGTGCGCGGCGAGCTGCAGTGGAAGCGGAAGTCGCAATAGTGCCGGGCACAGTCGAGCCGCTCAAGTCATTCGCAGAAACCAAAACTACTGCACATAAGTTTGGCTATCCCGTAATGCTAAAAGCAGCTGCTGGAGGTGGCGGTAAAGGAATGCGGCTGGTCCATTCAGACGACGATTTGCTGTCTGCATTTGAAACGTCGATGGCAGAAGCCGCGTCTGCTTTTGGTGATTCTTCCGTTTACCTGGAAAAAGCTGTCGAACGTCCGCGTCACATTGAAATTCAGATCTTTGCAGACTCGCACGGCAATGTGGTCCACCTTGGAGAACGTGAATGTTCGATTCAGCGCCGGCATCAAAAGGTGATCGAAGAATGCCCTTCTCCTATCAACGATTCAACCCTGCGCCAACAAATGGGTGCAGCTGCGGTGAAGATTGCGAGAGCGGTCAAGTATGTCGGGGCGGGCACGGTCGAGTTTCTGTTAGCCGATGCGACCAGGGAATTCTACTTTCTTGAAATGAACACGCGTTTACAGGTTGAGCATCCAGTCACAGAACTGGTGACTGGTTTTGACCTGGTACGTGAACAGTTTCGCGTAGCTGCGGGAGAAAGGCTGTCCTTCACGCAGGAGGACGTCGAATGGACTGGACATGCGATCGAATGTCGCGTTTACGCTGAAGATCCGCAGAACAATTTTTTTCCGAGTCCGGGAACGATTTCCTACTTACGTGAGCCTTCTGGCCCTGGTGTACGGCTGGACAGTGGCGTGCAACTCCTTTCGGAAGTTTCAATTCACTACGATTCAATGATCGCTAAACTTGCCGTTTGGGGGCGTACACGCAGAGAGGCAATTGATCGACTCAAGCGAGCTCTTAACGAGTACCAGGTGGCTGGAATAACTACCACGCTTCCCTTCTTTCGCGAAGTTGTAGATGACGAAGAGTTCAAGAGTGGGCACCTCGATACCGGCTTCATTGGTCGTTTCAATGCACGCCAGGAATCAGCACCAGTCGAGGTAAGGTCAACCGAACAATCTGACATAGCAATTGTGGCGGCTGCCCTACAATACCTAAACACGGAACGAAAGAAGTCTTCCTTAACATCA
Organism: Acidobacteriota bacterium; assembly: GCA_046734235.1. GTDB lineage: Bacteria > Acidobacteriota > Blastocatellia > Pyrinomonadales > Pyrinomonadaceae > PSRF01. Next base: position 10,940 of record JBKPQV010000741.1, on the reverse strand, counting down.
ACTGCGGCTGCTGCAGACCGTTGGAAGTTGTCGGGCCGCCATGCTGCATTGAATGCAAGGCAAAGTTTGAGTGATCACGTTTCCTCAAAATGGAGGAAACTGTGAAACTAAAAGCTTCTTTTGAAGACCACGATTATTACCTCACCATCAACGACGTAGATGGCAAACTCTGTGTCGAGATTGATGGGCGGTCTTACAACCTTGAAGTCAAGGACACTGGTGATAGCTCTTATCTGATCATCAACTCTAACAACATTCACGACTGCAGAGTCGAACCCATCTTTAAGTCTAAAGATCGCTTTGACGTTACTCTAAAGAATCGGCGTTACGCGATATCGATTAGCGATCCACGGCGATTGAGAACAGATGAGAACTCAGATCGGCATCATCATGGGCCGACCGAAATCAGGGCGCAGATGCCAGGCAAAGTTGTACGGGTTCTCGTTGAGCATGGAACGAAAATCGAAAAAAACTCGGGAGTTCTTGTTGTTGAAGCAATGAAGATGCAAAACGAAATGAAATCTCCGCGCGCCGGAGTTGTCATGGCCGTAAATGTAAAAGCAGGCGATACCGTCAACGCTGGTGAAGTGCTGGCGACAGTTGGAGATGCGGAATGAGTGACGCTTCCGATCTTCGGATCCTGCTCTGGGACATCGATGGGACGTTGATTCGTTCAATAAAAACAGGCGGGTACAAGGACTACACGATTCCGGTGTTGGAAGAAGTCTTTGGGACCTCAGGACGTCTCGGCACCATGCGGGTCTCAGGCATGACGGATCTACAGATTATTGCTGAAGCATTAAGCGAAGAAGGCTTTACTCATCACGATGTCCGAGAACGCATTCACCATTTGAGTGAACGCATGACGGCGGTGGCTAAGCGAATTACTGGAACTGATGAACCGTTCTTCGAGGTCTTGCCAGGTGTCAAACAAACGTTACAGGCGCTCGATGATCATCCGCGCTACCGTTCAGCATTGTTAACCGGTAACTTAGAGGCGATGGCGTATTTGAAGATGGAGTTGGTGGGATTGGATCACTTCTTCAAACTTCCAGGGGCCTTCGGCGAAGAATCACATATACGTCGGGACTTGCCGGAACGCGCCGCCGAGCGTATCAACAGACACCTACAATTGGATCTTGTTCCTTCACAGTTTATCGTCATTGGTGACACTCCCAATGACATCGACTGCGCTCAACATTTCGGCGCGCGCTCCGTTGCCGTTGGCACTGGAAGATTTTATTCGACAGAAGAACTACTTGCTTGTAACCCAGACGCCTGGCTAACAGATCTGTCTGACACAACGCATGTGATCGAGACATTGGACAAGCTTTAAAGATCTATTTGTCATTGGTCATTTGACATTTATCATTTGTCATTTTGTGAGATTCGTAATCGCGGAGCGTCTGAAAAATGATAAATGTCAAATGACCAATGACAAATAAGGTTGGGGTTATTGATCAGTTTCCTTCACGCGCCTCGACAAGGACCTCGCTAAATCGTCTCGCTATGTCTGCGATATTCGCAGCCTTGTCGTGTCCGTTAATGATGGTTCGAGCATTCTCAAAATCAGTGAATCCCTCTTTGATGAATTGACTTAGTTTCTTTCCGGTAAACCAACCGTCAATCATTCCTTGCATCGCGATCTGGTAGGCGAGGGCCGGTTCTTTTGCCGCGTCAGGATTGCTGGTCAGATCAACGCCAGTGAGTGTTTTCGCTTTGGTGTAGTTTCGGCGACCGGTGAGTTGTACGTAACCGCGGCCATGAAAAAGTGCACCGTCGCCTTCCTTAGTGTTGCCCAGCCGCTTTCCAACTTTTGTTTGTGGGCCATAAAGTCGATTGAAGCGAGCAGCAGATCCGAATTCATCTATTGGCCTGAACGTATGCGCGGTTTCCCATTTGAATGTTGCCAGTGCGTAAGCAAGTTGGCGGCGATCTACTTCCGTAGTGCCAAAGCGCGAATCGTTTTCTATCTGCTTGAGCAAGAACTCCAGCGCTTCAGTCAACTCCTGCGTTAATGGTCCAAAACGACTACGATAGCCGTCGAAGAACTTTTTGCGGTTGAACACAAACATATTCAGGCCTCCGTTCTAGATTGGGTTAACTAAAGCCACACTACAGGAAGTAAGGATGCGAGGCCCTGCGAAGCAATCAGAAATCAGCAACGGGATCAAATCCGATGAAATCCCTTAAGAATATCACGCGTTTTGAGTCTAAGAATCACCGGTCGACCGTGCGGACAAGTTGTCGGTGATGAGGTTTGCAATAACCGATCAATTAACCAACGCATCTTTTCAGGCGTTAACGGCATATTCACCTTGATAGCCGCGTGACAAGCTAACGATGCAGCAATCTCATCTCGCAAGTTTTCGCGAGCTGAACCTTTCTTTTCCGCGTCCACCGTCTCCAGCAACTCGGAAAGCATGTTTCGCGCCTCGCCTAGTGGCAAGTCGGCCGGAGTTGCTTTGATCGCGACTGTTCGTCCTGAGAGCCTCATCAAATCGAACCCATAGTTTTCCAGTTCCGGCGCAAGCTGATCGAAAACTGCGGCCTGTGCTGGAGTCAGATCAAACGTCTCTGGCACCAGTAACTGCTGCGACTCAGTACGGCGCCCTGCTTCGAGGGCTCGATATTTATCAAACAAAACCCGCTCATGTGCTACGTGCTGATCAATTAGAAGCAACCCATCGTCGTCGGTGGCAATAATGAAACTTTCTTCCAACTGACCCAGCGGGCGGATATTGCCTGACAGTGTTTCCGGCGCTACGGGCCGTGCGATTTTTTCCGCTGAGTTTAGTGGCGGAAGTGGCGAAGTTTTGACCGGTTCTGTGGGACGAGATGCACTCAAAGGACTATCGTTTGGAGGGATCAAGTTTGTCGAAGCATCTACCTTTTGTTCGCTCTGTTCGTATCCAACAACTAAAGAACCCGTCACTTCATCAACTGTCGTCAAATCGACTGCAACTTCTGGTGCCGACTCGATGTCTTCTTCCAGTGCTTCTTCAACAGACGTCATGAGCGACACAAAGTCCATTCGCGACTGTTGTTGCGCGGGCGTTATCTCAGCTGCCTGAGGCGGTTCATAAGCGGTTGATGCGAAAGCTTCATTCGTGAGGCCTGCGCCCGCTGCCGCAGCTCCCGCGGTTGCTTCAAAGTCTCCTTGGACCACTTCTTCCCGCACATATCCTGCAGCAGCCAACGCGGACCGCACAGATTCACGAACAGCATCAGCCACTGCGGCTGATCGTCTAAAGCGAACTTCTGTTTTTGCCGGGTGTACGTTGACGTCAACCTCTTCAAGAGGGGTCTCGACAAACAACAAGGCCGCGGGATACACGCCATGCGGCAAAATTGAACGATAGCCTTCTGATAATGCCCGTCCAATCATTCGATCTCGTACGAATCTGCGATTTACAAATAGATACTGGGAATCGCGTGACGTCCTGCGGTCCCGTGGAGCCGAAACATAACCCAACACCCTGGCAACCTGTGGATGCCCGCCGTTTACTTCTAACAAATTGTCGAGAAACTCTTCGCCAAAGATTTGATAAGCACGTTCACGCAGGTCCTTCGCCGCTGAAGCACGAATGATTTCCCGTCCATTATTGCTAAAACTAAACGCAATCTCCGGGTGAGCGAGTGCATAATGAGTTACGAGGTTAGTGAGATGAAAAGTCTCAGTCGCTTCTGAACGCAAAAACTTTCGCCGTGCTGGAACATTGAAAAACAGATCTTTAACGGCAATTGTGGTCCCACGCGGATGAGCTGCATCCTTAACATCTCTCATCCTTCCGCCTTCGATAATGACCCTGGTAGCAATTGAGTCGGCCACACACGTTGTTAGTTCTACTTTTGCCACTGAAGCAATTGATGCCAATGCTTCACCACGAAATCCGAGTGTCCCAATGGCAGCGAGGTCGTCAGTACCTTTGATTTTTGAAGTCGCGTGGCGTTCGAAAGCAAGCACAGCGTCGTCGCGCACCATGCCTTCGCCATCATCCGAGACCTTAAGTAGACGCCGCCCGCCACCTTCAATCTCTATGTTGATTCGTGTCGCTCCAGCATCGATGCTGTTCTCAACAAGTTCCTTGGCTACAGAGGCAGGACGCTCCACCACCTCACCGGCTGCGATTTGATTGGCTACGTGATCTGCGAGGACGCGGATTTTGGACATGGGATCTGTTAGAGCTTTGATCTTTGAGTTTTGTACTTTGTGCTTGGTACTTTGTGCTTTGTGCTTTGTACTTTGTGCTTTGAACTTTCTTCTTTGTACTTTGTGCTTTGTCCTTTGAACGCAGGTTCTACTCTAAATCAAAATCCAAACTCGAAGGACAAAGTTCAAAGTACAAAGAACAAAGCACAAAGTACAAAGTTCAAAGTTCAAAGGACAAGTCAGAGCTTCACAACCTGATGTTCAGTCGACCCTAGGTTAATCGCGTTGTATATCCACTCAATTACGTACGTGCCGTGGCGAGCCAGCAACGACGTGATGTTTATGTGACGCTCTTGCAGGTCCTTGGTCGGAAATAACTGCTCAAATACTCGTTGAAGTTGACGATGCGCTGCTTCATCGCGTGTCATCTGGGCCTTAACAAAACGTGATCTCAAACCTTCCAATTGGTAATTGATTTTTTTGCGCCCGGTATCAAGCGCGTTAGCCAGCGTTGGATCGATCGAGTCTAATTCCCTGCGCAATCGATCCAACTCCTCATTGATGTTCTCTTCGGTCTTTGCGAATCGTTTTGCGGTACCCGCACCGAGGTGTTCCTCTACAACCCTCGTAATCACGGGGTCGATACCTTCAAAAAAATCGGCCAACGTTAATGCGTATCGTTCCAGCACTCGACCCGCATGACGTTCAATCATTGTCAAACTTGATCGGGGCAATATCGGAGTCGCTGGTCGACCAAGCACTCGATAGGCCTCTGCGGTCTGCGCAAAATAAGCAATTTCGGCAGCGCCACCGTAGTATGCAATCGTGGGCAGCAGGTAATCCTGGACCACTGCTCGCAAAGTGACGTTCGGGCTAAGGCGTTCGGGACTCTCAAGAGCGAGCGTCGCCAATTCTTCTGCTGTGAATTCTGTATTCAGATCCTTCGGTTTGTATTTTCCCTCATCCGTTCGCGTCAACGCGTGACGGGCACCGCTTTCGTCGTGAAGAAAAAGCGGAAAGGAGTTAACGGTTGCCATTACCTGCGCATGATAACCGTCTTGTTCGAGCTGCTTGCTGCGCGCTTCGATTGCGGTTGCGATCTCCGAAGAACGTCGTGCAGCTTCCGAATAAAGCGGAGCGGCGAGTTTCTTTAAATCGGCATCAAGCGGATCCAAAAAGATCAAGCCGTACCTGCCAAGCAGGGAAGTCATCATCACTGCAAAACTTTCAACGAAGCCTCGCCCCGGCTGCCACGCTTTTAAGACGAGCGCTTTTATGTCGTCGGAAAACTCTGAGTTAGGTAACGTCTCAAACAATTCATCGACAACAGTCTTTACCGATTCATCATTGATAACGTGGCCCACTGGTTGGCCTTCCTGGTGCAGTGTCGAACTTACTTCAACGTGACTCAATTGACAGTCGCGGCTTATAAACTCTGCCATAGCCACTTCCGCGAAGTCGTGATCCTCTGCAGCTATCCAAAAGACCGGCACTGCTTTCGTATTGCGTTGTCGCAAACAACCGGCAAGTTTCACCGCCGTAAGAGCTTTGTAGATTGTGTAGAGCGGACCCGTAAACAACCCGGCCTGCTGACCAGATACAACAGCCACACAGTCAGCATCCCGCAGCAATTGAATGTTATTTAGTGTTTCTTCTCTTGCACCCCAACGCCTGTTACTTTCCTCAAGTGCGTTGCATAGTTTTTCCCGATCGACTTTTTGCGAGGCTAGAACTTCCGGCACCCGCAGCTGTAATTCGTGATGAAAGCGAACAGCTGATGGATAGTATTTCCGTAGAGCGATCGGATCCTTTAGATAATCAAGAAAAAGGCGAGTTTGCTCGGGAATGCGATCGAAAGGAATGGTTTCAACACGCAGGCCAGACTCTTCTGGGGTGCTATAACAAGCGGGTTCGGCTGTACTCAAGTTGGTTTTGACTCCTGGCGGACATTCTACGCAGGATACAGTAGTTGTGCTAGCGTGCGTTCACCGGTTGCAACTCAGAAAGCAAAGATCCAATTTCGTGAATTTGATCCACGGTCGGGGGACGCAATGGAGCGCGCACACTTCCACCCTGATAACCTGCAAGATCCATAGCGGCCTTCAGTCCGCCTATTCCAAAGCGCGTCGTAACAGCTGCGGCGAACGGTGTCAGTTTCTCTTGTAATGTGGTGGCCAGTTCGACATCACCATTTCGGAACAAGCGCAATACTTCAAGACAGATTTCCGGCACAGCACAACCCACGGCAAGAATCCCTCCCGTCGCACCCGCTCTAAGTGCTTCAAGGAGAACTGTTCCGTTTCCTGTCATTACAGAGAATTCCTTTGGACATAGATTCACGGTTTCGGCAAAACCAACCATGTCGTTCGAACTATCTTTCACGCCAATGATGTTTGGATGTTCACCGAGACGTGCGATCGTTGCCGGCTCGATCTTAATTCCGGTTAGAGCGGGCATGCTATAGAGCAAAACCGGAACTTTCGAACTATCGGCAACTGAAGTGTAAAAATTTACCAAGGTCTCCTGCGTAATTGCCGAACGATAAAAATGGGGTGTGATTACGAGAACAGCGTCTGCTCCCAACTCGGCGGCTATTGCAATTTCATTCATCGTGCCGCGTGTACTTTGTTGACCAGCCCCAACGATGAAGGACATCTCGGTAGTCAACTCCGCTCTTCCGACCTCAACTACCTGGCGATATTCCTTCTCGTTAAGGTGGACACGTTCGCCAGTCGATCCCAGGAACACCACACCGCTAATGCCCGTGCTCGACCATCGCGAGAGGTTTGTTCGTAACGCATAAAAGTCGATTTCGCCATCGTGAGTGAACGGCGTTGTCGAGGGCAAAAGAATGCTGCGTAAATTTTGCGATAAGTTGTTAGTCACGGTGGGTGATTATAGAGAGCCCATCAATGGTTTCAAAACGCAACTCCCAAGAAGAAAGTAATGCCTTTTAACTTGCCATTCTCCATAGCAAGGTTGAGTCGAGCATCCAATTGCGTGCTGCTGCTTATGTTGATATCCACGTTCACCGATAGAGTAATTGTCTTTGTTGTTGTATTGCTGGTGGTGAAGGCCCACTGAATCGTGCCTTGCTTGAACTCGAGTTTTCCAGCAAAGCCGAACGTTGTGGTTATCTTGTTACCGGCACGGTTCTGTTCGAATGAAAATCCTGCAAGGAGTCGCGCACTCCCCAGCACGGCTGTGAATCGACCGGCAATGCTAATCGTTGTCGACCCAACTGTGCCGTCCTCTTTCTTGATCGCAAGATCGAGATCGCCAGTGAAGTTCTTCTTCTTAAAAGCGGTATTGAAAGTGAATGTGGTGCTCCCGACTTGCTGTTGACCATCAGGCGAAGTTTGTCGATCAAGCGCATAATTGATTTGAAAGTCTTCGGTGATCATCAATGTACCGACGAGCTGAATACGACGCTTCTTCCCACTCTTGTCGTACTCATACATCAGCTGATTCATTGACTTGTCGACAACGATTCCTTTCGGCAAAACGAATTCACCATCAAGCTGACCGGCTCGCTTGTAAGTAAACTTCAGACGTGGCTGCCCGCTGTCATCAACAAACTCTGACCAGTCTCCAACAAAACCTAAAACGGATCCTTGCAACAGGTTCTTTTTGTTGGAAAAGTGAAACATGAAGCGGCTTCGTGGATCGTGGATAAAGCCGTCTATCTCGGAAGTCTTTATATTTATCGTGACACTAAGGTCGTGCTTGTCCGTCAAAGCCCATTCCGCACGCAGTTCAAATGAGAATGGCTGGTCCTTGATTGGTTTAACAACCAGGACCGCGTCTTGAGTTTCGTAACGCGGAATGTTTGCCGGCACCTCACTGAAATTGAATTTCTTGCCCGATGCCGAAACAACGAGCTGATTGTCAGAATTAAATTCCCAGGTGACGTCAAAAGAAATCGTTGTCTTGTCGTTCTTAGTTACAACAATCTTGTTTGCCTGATCTGTATTCCATTTTCCAACAGTGGTAGCGTTTTGGGTGACAATACCTGTAGGTTCGATGAGGAATGTTTCATCTTTCTTAGTAAGCTGTAGACCTGCCATCTTCTTCTCCTTTGCAGTGAAGCGAGGACAAACTCAGAACGGAAGATTACTCCCAAGGCTGAAATAGAACTTGCCACGGCTGCCACTGTTTACTGTTGGGCCAAAGCCGTAAGCACAATCAACCTTGAAAATTATCGGTGAGTAAATAAACCTCAGACCTAACCCCAAACCAGAGCGAATTCCGGGTGGCCCAGATACCGTTTCGTACAACCCGCCGATGTCAAAGAAAGGCGACAACTTAACTTTTTCGCGCAGCATCGCTTTCAACCCATTGGCGGATTCATCTCCAATCGGCAAAGGAATCCACAACTCATTTTGAGAACTCCAAAGCCTGCGACCTAATCCATCATCACGCTGAAATCCTCTTACTACGTCAACTCCACCAAATGATGGCAACTCAAATCGAGGAGTATGCGCGCTGGCCTTTTCAACCCTACCACTCAGATCAAGTTCAAAACTTCGCGGTAACACCTGGTGAAAATTGATCGTCGTGATCAACTTGTTAAAGCGAGGCTCATCTACGGCAAGTCCCAGCCCCATACGCAGGAGCGGTTGAAAACGAATCCGGCGCGGATTTTCAACTTCTGTGCTCTCGAAAAGATAAAGCAACCCGCTATCAACGGTTGTCACGTTCAACTTGGAATCTGGCGGAGTCGTCGAAGACAGGCTAACGGTCTCGTGCCGGCCTTCGACGAAGAAACGTAAGAGACTTCCCGACCAATCACGAAATGGTTCGAATTCAATTCGACCAAAACCAAGCGATCGTCGTTCGTCAACCAATCCGGTCCCAAGATTACGATTTGGATCAAGATCAGACGAAACCGTTAGCTGCACAGAAACCCTGCGATGCAGTTTGTTGAATAGAACGAAATCTGCGAAGTAGTTTACGGAGCCAATTCCTCCTTCGGCTCCCTGTGCGCCTCCCTTAAGCGAAATACTGTTTACAGTGTCAGCCAGAAAAGGAAACCGCGATGTTTGGCCAAGGCCAAAAAACTGGACCCCTTTGTTAGGTTGGTAATCAATTCCAAATCCCAAATAGTGTTTCTTGTCTTTAGGGCGTTTCGTTTTTTTTGCACCTGCGCCAAACTCTGTTTCGAATTCCTTTTCCTGTTCATGAGCAGTGACGACACCGTCAGGATTTGCAGTGGCGGGTGCCGAAGCCGGAACCTCGTTACCCGATTCAACGGGCACTTCGGCACCAGAGTTTTTTTGAATCGTTAAATTGAAGTTTGAAGCCAGTGGCTCATCAGCATTAGGCGCAAAACTGAAGCTCAATGAATAGCCAAGTTGATTTACGAGCAGCTGCTGAATCTGAATGCGGGTCATATTCAAGTAAGGTCCAGCTTGTCCAGTGTGTCTAAAGTAATTGAAGTGTTTCTGAGTTCTGATTTCCGACCGCTGCTTTAGATACGCTCTAAAGGCTGTTTCAGTCAGCAAGGAGTAGAGCAGGTTGTCGATGTTTTCATCAGCTACTTCGAGTGAAAGCCAGGAGACACCGACGATTCTCGCTCCCTCAATCACGTTGATGATCAGCGGCGACGAACTCTTGTTATCGAAGATCAGATTTGGTGCCAGACCTAGCCGACGGTAAAACGCCTCAATTCGTTTAGTGATGCAATCCAAACAACGCGGTCTTCCGGCGAGCGGTCCAAGAATCTCTTCAATTCTCTGGAGGCGCGCAGCACTCTTTGCCTTATCTACAACGCCAGGCAAAACAAGCTGAACCTGTTTTGTGTCACTCCAATTGTCAATCGGATCCGCAACGGCAAACCTGATCACCCCGTCTTCTGCTTCATAGCCTGCGTCTTCGTAGATGAGCAGCGCCGTAAGTTCTTGCGCAGTAGCAAGTGGAAACAACAAGCCTCCGCTTGCAGTAGCTTCAGCTTCTGGAAAGACATCGCCGACTCCTCGCTCTTTTCCTGTTGTTTGTGACCATTCTTCAAACAACTGAAGATACTCGCGCCAGGACGTGACTGCCGTTCTTATTCGTTTGGTCGATTCGTCATTTAGCTGTCCTTTGTCGTCCTGCAACTTCTCGACGTCGGATAACGCAAATCGATATGGGCGAGGTATTACATCCAAAAGCTTTTGTAACTCGGCAAACAAGAATGCTTCTGCTTCCGGTTGAGCGATCTTCAGCCGCTGCCTGAACAGCGCGGACGGCCTGAACACGCTCTTCGGTTGAGAAGCCACAATCCGTCCATCTGTAATTTCCAGTTGAACGCAGAGTCGGCTCGCGTTCGCTTTGGTCGAATCTGCCGGCACTTCGCACGACGGACGTGTCTGTGCTGCAGCAACGGTCGTAAACAGAACCGCGACGATCACAACTCCGATGCATTCTCTTCGCTTCATCGAGTAGAAGGCTTTGCATTGCGGACAGAGTCAGGATCCGCGGGGTCAAATTCAAAACGAGGTTATGAGAAGTTCAGAGGATACACCTAGATCGGAGACGGGGCGAGGGGTGAGTGGGAGAAGGGGCGAGGGGCGTTAAGAGACTTATTGATCATTTTCCATTTTCCATTTCTCATTTTCCATTTTCAGACGCTCCGCGCACACGAGTGTCCGATATGCTTTAGCTTGTCGGCCTCGCCAAAGAGGATCCACCTGATTTAGGCATCACACTGATCACTCTTTCTCAAGCCGAATAATCGGTGTAATCCGTGGCTCATTTTTGGCTAGGCCGACAAGCTAAAGCATATAGGACACTCGTGTGCGCGGAG
>JBKPQV010000740.1:0-9439 GCA_046734235.1 Acidobacteriota bacterium | reverse complement strand
CGGTAGTTGGCCCACATAAACTCTGCCAGCATCTCGATCTCTTTGTAGTTCTCAGCACAAACGACCGTATTCACATTTAGTCTGAATCGATCCTGAAACTTTTCTTTGAGTGGGTAGAGCGCTTCAATACAGTCGAGCGTTTTCTCCCAATTACCAGGAACACCGCGAATTCGATCATGTGTCTTTCCGTAGCCGTCGAGAGCAATGTTCAAATAGAGATCTATTCCTGGGTTACGACTAAGTGCGCGATCCACAATGTCTGACACACGCGATTTGATCAATCCATTAGTAGGAATAATCACCCGGTCAACACCATTGTTGCTGACAAATGTATCGATGATGTCCGAAACATCCCGTCTCAAGGTTGGTTCGCCACCTGAAAGCCAAAGGTCGGTAATGGCCGGCATTGTCTTCGAGACTTTGGCAATCTGCTCAAAGGTCATGTCGCCTGGATGGTTCAACTCTTCGTGGTAGAAGCATGTTTGGCAAAAGGCATTACAACGAGAGGTGACAAACAGAATTACAGTTCCCAGCCGCATTTCGCGTTTGGAGGAGCGCAAGAGTTGAACAAATTGTAAGGCTTTACTGGTCACGTAAGTTTTAACGGTCGCGAGAGATAATGACAGCTTCAACAGGTGATTTCAATTCATAGACGATCCCACGCCAATTGATCCGCCTGGAGAATCCAGCGACCACCGCATTGTAAAGATAAAGAAGCGAAGCGACGGGCCACAGGCAAATATGAGCAAGCAAGTCTCTGTTTAGTTCACGTCGATAGTTTGCTAGTGGAATTCGAATGACTTGCCACCGGATAAAACCCTTTGCCGCTCCCAGCAAAAACAAAACGCAAAGAACAGCAAACAGTAACCACGAAGATATTCCTGAGACCAATCGGACGACCAGCAAGATAATCCCGCCAAAGAAGGCAATCGCAAAGAGCGATGAACCTAGCAATAGAGGCAACCAGAGATGAGGTGCATATACTCGCGTAATCTTGATTTGCCTGGTGGTGAATTCGAAAAGCTCGCGCGCGTTGCAATCACTAACAGACGCTACAAGGCAATTAGGCGTGAAATGAATCGGCAAACCTGCTTCCTTTAGCACCGTTGTTACACTGAAGTCGTCAGAAACGCTACCCACCCAGCGCTCGCGAATATTGAGCTTCTCAAACACGGTTCGCCTGATTGCAGTTGAGCCTCCCCAACAAAAATTCTTCATTGTGTCTCGACCTAACGCTGAAGCTACAGAAGCGTTCCAGACAGAGCGGAGTCGAGAGGACAAGCCTCCTTTTTTGGACACAAACCAACGATACCCACTCGAAGCGCCAAGTTTGTCGTCAACCAGCGGACTCACGAGTTGTCTTAACCAAACCTTGTTAGGACGCGCATCAGTATCAACAAAAACAAATACTTCCGCATCCGGATCGGCCTCAAGCACTGCTGCACGAAGGTTGTGGACCTTTTGACCACTGGTAGTCGCTGGACCAGCTATCACGATTTTTTGAGTGACGCTGTTGCCGCGGGGCAGTAGCCCGACTGTCAAGGAGGGCCGACCTTGACCTGATTGAGCCCTCCTTGACAGTTGGGCTACTGCCCCGCGGGTGTTTTTTAGACCCTGAAGAATCGCAATAGCGGGATCATCTGATCGGTCGAATACGAAGATAACTTCGTATTTGTGGTAGTTCTGATTCAGAAGAGCCGCTAAGTTCTCAGCCAAACCTGACTCAATTCCGCGGCTGGGCGCAAAAACTGAGACAAACGGTTGATAGTCTGGTAATGGTTTGCTTGTCTCTTCTCTAACGTAAGCAACAAAACGAAAGCCGCTACGTAACGATTGAAACCCAAACCATGCGGAGATAGCTGCAAAGAAATAATAGACGTACATAAAACAATTAAGGCGATGCTTTGAAAACAAAACATCGCCATCGAATTCGATAGACGAATTGACCTTCAGATCGGAAGCACAGTAGCAAGTAGTTTCTTAGCCGCCTGAATCAGTGGCTGCGGATAAACCCCCACGAAGATTATTCCTGCCAGCGAGACAGATAGCGCGGTCCACAGTGCCGGGGAGAAAGCCAGCGGCTTGTCGTCGGCAATTCGATCCCCCAGGTACATCACCTTGATAAATCGGATGTAGTAGTAGAAAGAAACCACCGTGTTAATGATTGCCCAAACAGCTAACCAGTAATACCAGTTTTTGTGATCCGTACTGCCTCGTTGTAAAAGACCACCAAAGAGAAAATACTTGCCGATGAAACCGCCGGTCATCGGCAATCCCCCCAGGGACAACATGAAGATCGCCATCATTGCAGCGAGACCCGGTGATTTCTGCGCGAGTCCAGTCAAATCTTCAACGTTGTCGCCGATGATTCCTCTGCGCCTCAGACTTATGATAACGCCGAAGGCGCCCATATTCATTAGCGTATAGACCAGCAGATAAATCACGAGGCCGATATAACCGTACTCATTGCTGGCAATGAGACCCAACAAAAGATATCCAGCGTTCGAAATTGAGGAGTAGGCCAAGAGGCGCTTCGAATTTTCCTGTGTTACGGCGGCCCAGTTACCCACCATGATCGTGATCGCTGCGACCAGGCCCAGCAATGGCGCCCAATCGACGTGCATGGTCCTTAACGCTTCAGCAAAAATTCGAATATAGAGGACGAAGCTGGCGGCCTTCGAACCCGTCGAAAGAAATGCGGTTACTGAGGTTGGCGCACCTTCGTATACATCTGGCGCCCACATATGAAACGGAACAGCTGCAATTTTGAAGAACAAACCTGCAGCAAGTGAAATCATTGCCAGCAACAACATTGGACGAAGGTCGGAAGGATTGCTCGCAATGTTGCCGATCTTCGAACCAATCTCGCCGAGATTGGTGGAGCCCGCGATTCCATAGAGCAGCGACATGCCGTAGAGCAAAACGCCTGAAGAAAAGGCGCCGAGAAGAAAATACTTCATGGCGGCTTCATTTGATTTCTTTTCGCGCTTCGTAAACGCGACCAACACATAGAAGGTCAGCGCCATCAACTCCAAACTGATGTAAAGCGTGATCAGATCGTAGCCGCAGGCCAGAAACATCATCCCCACGGTGGCAAACAAAACGAGAGCGTAGTACTCCCCATGCTGTTCGCCCTCAATGTCGAGAAATCGTGTTGAAATGCCGATAGCCAGCGCTGCCGCTACTAAGAAAATGGCCCGAAACAGAAGCGCTAACCCGTCGATACGGACCATGCCATAAAACCCGTCGATCGATGCATCCCCCCACTGAAAGCCCAGGGAAATCATTGCGAGAGCAACACCTAACAGAGAGAAGTAGGCCGTAAACTTACTCTTCCGATAAGGCAAAACCACTTCCATTACCAACGCCAGGCAAGCGCATGCCGTTAGGATCAACTCTGGTCCAATTAACTGCAGGTCAGAAACACTGAAGAGTGATGTTGTGTTGGCTTGCAACAAGAAAAGCATTGTTCTTTGTTCTTTGGCCTTTGGTCTTGGGACTTAGGTCTTTGGTCTTAGTTTTTGTTCTTCGAGCTTCGCGCTTGGTTGGCGCTTCGCTCTCGTCATCCAAACAAATTTCGGTACAAGCAAATCTGCAATCTGAAATCTTCAATCTGAAATAACTCTACCTCTGGGCTCTTTCCTGCGGAGTTGGAGCTGGAGTTCCCATACCAGGAATCTGATATTCAGGCTTCACTTGTTTCACAACCGCATTCACCGGTTGCTCGATAAACGCTATGAAGGGTTTTGGATAGACACCAATCCACAGCGCCAGGATCAATAAGGGCGTCATATAAGCCCATTCACGTCCACTTAAATCCAGCAACTTCTCGTTCTTTGGATTGTCGATGTTGCCGAAAAACATCTTCTGATAAAGCCAAAGGAAATATCCCGCGTTCAGAATTATTCCGAGAGCAGCCCAACCAGCCCAAAACGGATTCGCCTCGAACGCTCCTCGCAGCGCGAGAAACTCAGAAATGAAAACCGCCAGCAACGGCAGACCAATCGCTGTCATTACCATCGCCAGAAACACCGCTGCATAACCCGGCATGACATGCGACAACCCACCAAATTCGGCAACATTCCTGGTATGTCGACGTTCATAAATAATCCCGACTAACAAAAAGAGCGCGCCTGAATAGATGCCGTGATTAATCATCTGCAACACGCCACCGTTGACGCCATTGGGGTTAAGAGAAAAGAGTCCTAACATCACCATCCCCATTGACGACACAGACGAATAGGCCACCAGCTTCTTTACGTCACCATCCTTCTTAACAACAAAATACATTGCCGCTAGTGCACCATATAGAATGCTGACAATGGCGAGGAAGACGATGATACTTCGAACTCCAAATGTGCCGAAGAAGGCCTGGTCCTTTGACGCTCCTGGAAACATCGGCAAGTTGAATCGATAGAAGCCGTAGGTTCCGAGTTTTAGCAAAATGCCAGCGAGGATCACTGAGCCCGCCGTCGGTGCTTCAACGTGAGCGTCAGGGAGCCAGGTATGAAACGGAAACATTGGCACCTTGATCGCAAACCCCAACGCGAAGGCAGCAAAGAGCAGCACTTGCATGGTGCCCATCTCCATCACCGAGCCCATCGCCTGCATATAAAGAATATTGAAAGTACCCGTGTGATTTGCTTGCGCTGCTTGCCAGGTGCTGTTAACCAGATCAGCAGCCTCTTTGTTGCCAGCCAATAGCGCTATCGACTGTGAGATCCTGGGAAACAAAGTTGGATCTTGCGTGAGAAAGTACATCTTCAACACACCCAGGAGCATCACGACGGAACCGACGAGGGTATACAGGAAGAACTTGATCGCGGCGTAAAGACGGTTCTCACCACCCCAGATGCCGATTAAGAAATACATTGGGACGAGTGAAACTTCGAAAAAGAGATAGAACAGGAAGAGATCCATTGAGGCAAAGACGCCGATGACAGCACTCTGCAACAACAATAGCAGTACGTAATATTCTTTCTCACGCTTTTGAATGTAGTTCCATGAAGAAAGCGCGGCGATTACACCCAACAAGGTAGTCAAGAGAATGAGTAAGACCGCGACGCCATCCACACCCATCTGATAGCGAGCACCAATCACAGGTATCCATTCATGGTCTTCCAAAAACTGCATGCCACCGACAGGGCGGTTATAGCGCAGCAACCACAGCGAGGCGATGAAGTCGAGGCCAAACCACGCGGTTGTGAGTTTTTTGATCAGACTCGCCTGATCCTTTTTCAATAGGGAGAGTATAAGAATCGCTCCTAAGGCCGGTAGCCAGGTGACAATAGAGAGAATGTTACTGTCGAGTGTATTCATTTGAGTATCTGCTACAGAGTTCTCGAATCAACAAGTATCAGAACAGGAAACCGAAAGACTGCTTAATAGCCGCAAGGGTATCAGCCGCAGCCCTCGCGATATCCGAACCAAAGAAAGCGAGCACGCCTGCCATGAGACCAAGTACCATGACCAGCGCATAGTTTTGCGTGAAACCAGTTTGGGCGGCGCGGAACAACGGTGACATTAACCGGGCGATGAATGCTGCTACGGTGTTCACTAATCCATCGACAAAGTACTTATCGATGCCACCGACAATCCGGCTTAACAATCGCGAGATCGCCGCCAATCCGTTCACGATTCCATCAACGATTTGCGAGTCGAAAGTGAAAACAGCTCGAGCGGCGTCCATGGTCCGGCGGGTAATAGCGAGTCCATAGAATTCATCAACCCAGTACTTGTTGTAACTCGCGTTGTAGAGTGGTCGCAAACGTGCAGCCCAAATGTCCGGCAACTTTGGGTCCTTGATATAGAAGAGCCAGCCAAGAAAAATCCCAAAGCCCGCCACTACCAAAGAAATAATGATGAACAACCACTCTGTT
The DNA here is from genome assembly GCA_046734235.1 of Acidobacteriota bacterium. GTDB lineage: Bacteria > Acidobacteriota > Blastocatellia > Pyrinomonadales > Pyrinomonadaceae > PSRF01. Next base: position 3,560 of record JBKPQV010000740.1, on the reverse strand, counting down.
CCTAGCTCACCCAAGCTATGCTCTATCGAGTGGGCAAGATTGAAACCAGTGCTTCCATACGCACCAGTCTCAGCTCCGTGTGTCCCTTCGGCAGGAGTGTTATGGGACGCAGTCTCTGTTGCCTTAGGAGTTTCGTGACCTGATTCGGCTTCAGTTCCAAACTCGTGGGTGACGGGATTCCAAACGATCGGATCAAGCCAGTTAACGATATTTAGTTTTCCACCCGGATGTTCACTTCCGGTTACTACTCGGAATGCTGGACCAATACCAACAAAACCGCCTATCACCGCGAGCACTGCAAGGACGGCCAACGGAACCCACATCGATCGGGGCGATTCATGGGGAATGTGTACGTGCGCGCCTTCGCCATGAGTATCATGCTGCACAGCTGGGCCAACATGTTCACCTGGTTCGTGATAGGGACGATCACCCGCCGAGACATCAACCGCATCGTGTTGACTTAGTCCTTTATCATAGGCGGAAGCATGAGCCTCGTCAGCTTCGCCTCCAGCAGGCGCCTCAAGAAATCTCTCCTTGCCCCAAAACGTCATCGCCATCAGGCGAGTCATGTAGAAAGCGGTGCACGTTGCAGCAATGGTTCCTACTAACCAAATCAGCCAACCGTAAGGAATGAACGTTGTCGAAGCCGCTTTCCAAAGAATTTCATCCTTGGACCAGAACCCGCTTAGAGGCCAAATCCCACAGATTGCCAACCAGCCGGCAACAAATGTCCAGTACGTGTAGGGCATGTACTTCCTGAGATTGCCCATACGTCGCATGTCCTGCTCGTGATGCATTCCATGAATCACACTTCCTGCGCCAAGGAACATCAACGCTTTAAAGAAAGCGTGAGTCATCACATGGAAGATGCCAATTGCGAAGGCCCCAACTCCACACGCCATGAACATGAATCCAAGCTGCGAAACTGTTGAATAAGCCAGGACCTTCTTGATGTCGTTTTGAGTGATGCCAATGGTCGCCGCAAAAATTGCAGTAGCCGCGCCAACCAGGGCAACAACCAGCAGCATTGTTTGCGAGTGCTGGAAGATCACGTTGGTACGGGTGACCATGTAGAGACCAGCAGTCACCATTGTCGCCGCATGGATAAGAGCTGAGACTGGAGTTGGACCAGCCATCGCATCAGGCAACCACACATGGAGCGGCAACTGTGCAGACTTCCCGCAAGCTCCAATAAAAAGACCAAGCGCTATCCATGAAAGGATTCCCCAGTGGCCGATCAGCTCCATCGGGTAACTCTTCGCCTGTTCGAAAACCTCTGTGTACCCTGCTGAACCAAACGTCGCGATCACGCCAAAGATTGCCAAAGCGAAGCCGAAGTCACCAACGCGGTTCGTTATGAACGCCTTTCGAGAGGCGTTTGCGGCTTCCTGACGATCAAAGTAATAACCAATCAACAAGTAAGAGCAGAGACCAACACCTTCCCAGCCAACAAACATCATCACGAAGTTTGAGCCCATCACCAGGACGAGCATCGAAAACATGAACAGGCCCATGTAGGCAAAGAACCTGTAGAAGCCAGCTTCACCATGCATGTAACCGGTGGCAAACACGAAAATGCATAGGCCCACACCAGTCACAACCAACATGAAGATCGCCGATAACTGATCGAGTTGATAGCTCCACTCTATATTAAGCACGCCGTAGCGAGGCGTTTCGGTCGTTGCCACACGAATCGACTGCTGACTCTGGCGTTCTTCAGGAGACATTGCGGCCAGTTTTTCTTTGACTTGTTTGTCGGTGTCGATTTGAGTGCGTGCTTCGTTGCCCTGGTTGATGCTAACGGCACCCCCTGGAATCCAGTCAAAACTGAAGCCATCCTGACTCGTTAAATAAGGCTTTGGCCAATCGGAGTGTCCAAAAGCATAGGAAGAAACTGCGGCAACGCTTATCAGGAAGGACAGAGCAACCGAACCGACCGCTATTCCACCAACGAGATTCTCGGGAAAACGAAACTTACGACCAAGTAGGCCGTTAATAGCTGCACCAATCAGTGGAAGGAGGGGAACTAGCCAGATGTATTTGTACATTGGTCTTTGGACTTTGGACTTAGGTCTTTGGAACGCGTTGGTCTAACAAAGACCAAAGGCCAAAGACCCAAAACCTTCTTACCACTTCAACAGATCAATCTCGTCAACCCAAATCGTTTCTTTGTTTCGATACAACGCAATGACGATACCCAGTCCGATCGCGGCTTCGGCAGCCGCCACCACGATTACGAACACAGTGAATATCTGACCCGCAACCGCGTTTGCACTACCCGTATGCTGCAGGTAGCGCGACATGGCAATGAAATTCAGGTTCGCGGCGTTGAGAATCAACTCAATCGACATGAAGATGACGATGATGTTCCTCCTGGTGAGGACTCCAGCAACACCAATAATAAAAAGGAGCGCGCCGACTACAAGAAACTTTGAAAGATCCGGATGCTTGACACTTTCCCTCATAGTCGCGACGGCACCCATAGACTCAGCCGCTTCCTGAAAAAGAAAAATCAATGTCGAGAACACAAAGTTAAGCATGCTATTCCTGACTAGCTGCCTCCAACTTTAAAAGTTCAGGATCATTAACCGCTTCCTCTTTTAATACTTCCGGATCGACGTCATCGGCAGAAGCTTCCTGCTTCAACGTGCGCGCTAGCATCACCGAGCCGATAATAGCAACGAGCAATAGAACGCTGGCGATTTCGAAAGGCAACGATGCATACCGGTAGAGACTGCCGGCAACTTTTTCAGTCTCCCTGGTAATCCGGCTTGTTCCGGTAGCAGATCTTTTCAAACGTTTATTCTCTTCACTCTGTTGTTCTGCAACTTGCTCCGGCGACGACAGATTTTCTTTTAGAAGTGCGGCCGAACCTTTATTCACTGCATAGAGAATTCCGAGCACCAGTAAGAAACAGAAAATCAAACTGGTCGTGACCTGCCGCTGCTTGTTAAAAATCTCTTCGCGCCCTCGCTCTTCAGCGCCAACGTTCACAAGCATGATCACAAACAGGAACAGCACCATCACGCCGCCAACATAGACGAGTATTTGCACGCCGGCGATAAATTCAGCGCCTAACAGGACAAATAACGCGGCGACAGAAACCAGAGACGAGATCAAAAACAAAGCGCTATGCACAGCATTCCGCGCCATCACCGTCAACAGCCCGGCAAAAATAGCCGCAATACTAAATAACCAAAAGAAAATCGATTCGTAAGAGGATAAAGGCATAGACTATTTCAGATTTAAGATTTCAGATTGCAGATTTGAAATCGGTTATTTTCCGGTCTTATTAATTCGTCCGCGCGAAGATGCCGTAATTCGAGAACGCGCCATTATTTGCGTTAACTCGTTCGCTTCGTCGAGTAGCGGCTGAACACTAGCCTCTCTTAGAATCTCGCCTTCAATAATTAGCTCGAGCCAGAACGCACTCTCGTCAGCTTCTTCCACAACAGTACCGATCTTGGCAAGAAATTCAGCTCTGGAACGCGCCCGACAAACCGCGCGATAGTTAGCACCAACCGAAGTGCCGGCTTTCGCTAATTGGGTGCTAATAACTC
>JBKPQV010000739.1:0-3931 GCA_046734235.1 Acidobacteriota bacterium | reverse complement strand
GCGTTAAGATTCCAATACACACGGGCTGGAGACTTTATGCCGTAGTTATCAAGTTCATATGAGGTATTCTTACGGCCCAGGTATTCCGTTTCCCGTTCAGTGCGGATGGACGCCATAGATTGTCTCCAAATAAAAATTGCTATTCAGAACTCAGGTAAAAGCGTTGGTGTTTACGACTCTTCTTTGGTGGCTTTGCGTTCCTGAGCAAGTCCACGAAGCGCGGTGGCGAGATCCCGAGCAACTCTTTCAATGCGATCAGCTGCGGATTCAAGCGAATCATCATCGTCTGGTGCGCGCATGGCGACAACTGCGAGCGCAGCATCGACTTGCGCGGTCAAACGATTTGCCTCATTTTCAGTTTCCTGTTCGGAGCGAGTCATTTGGAAAGCGGTTGCCTGCTTGTTCATAGAAAATCATTCCCCGTAAATAATAATTATGATTGATTACACAAGAATTTATCGGGAGAGCTAGTCTGACATTTTGCGAGGTATTGAAGCAAGTGCGGTAATGGCTTTTGCCTGCGATGCGAACAAACAATAGGCGCAAAAGGAAGCAGAATTGAAGATACCCGACCAAAAAATTTTCACACAACGCGAGTGGAAACTGATTCAGAGACTCGACACTCCTGCAAAAGTGCAGCGTTTCCTGACCATGATGCCCTACAACTGGGAGAAGAACGGCGGAACGATGCGTTCTTTTCGCGAGATGATTAAGCACAATCAGGTTCATTGCCTGGAAGCCGCAGTTTCAGCTGCAGTCATTTTGGAGCAACATGGGTATCCGCCTTTATTGCTGGACCTCGAATCCTGGGATTTGTTGGACCACGTGGTTTTTGTTTTTCAGAAGAAAGGGCGCTGGGGCTCGATCGCTCGTTCGCGCGATAAAGGGTTGCATGGCAGAAAACCAGTCTTCAGATCGATCCGAGACCTGGTTTGGAGTTATTTCGAACCGTATGTCGACTTTACGGGTCGAATAAAAGGTTATGGAGTGACTAGTCTGTACGACCTTGGAAGCTATGATTGGCGGTTCTCACCGCGAAAGATGACGAAAATTGAAGATCACCTTCGCGCCATTCCACATAAGAAATTAGTGTCGTCAGACAAACGCTACAAAACTCTACTGGCGCGATATCATCAGTATAAGAAGAGGTATCCGGATCGATCGCCGAGCTACTATTCGAGCAGACCGCAGTGGCTCGTGTAACAACTATCGGCCTGTTATACTAATTCCACTTTTTCCTCATCGGAGTCAGAAAATAATGACCTGGGTTAACACATCTCCGTTAGTCAAGACCTACACTCTTGAAGAGTTCTGGGAATTGCCAGAACCGCCAGATCATTCAAAACTTGAACTAATCGCAGGAGTCCTCTATATGACACCCCCTCCTGGGTATAAACACGATAGCGCTGTGAGCAGGTTGATCCGCTTGTTGGCGGACTACCTATCGAAATCCGCAGAAGAGGGAACTCTTTATGTTCCCAGGGCAGCAATTTGCACAAGTCGAAACACGTATCTTGAGCCGGATCTCTTTTATATCTCCGCGGAAACTGAGGCGACTCTAAAACCAAACTTCAGAACCACCGCCGATCTGGTTGTTGAAGTGATATCGCCGGGTTCCGCCATCTATGATCGAAACACCAAGGCCGACACGTACGCCGCACTCGGAGTTAAAGAATTATGGTTGATCGACGAGAGTGCACAAACCGTGGAGTTGCGTGTGCTCGAAAACAACAGTTATCAGCGCGGTGAATTACTCTCAAACGATGATGAGGTTAATTCTTCACTCTTAGCAGGATTTGGCTTTAACGTTCGACGATTGTTCGATTAGGTGTTTACTGATTCAAGTTGCGACCAACTTTCCTTCCTCTTCCTTTGCGCATCCAACACCATGTGCACAATCACAGCGACGATAATGATCGCGCCACCAATTAATGCCCACTGAGTTGGTCTCTCACCCAGGAACAGAAAGACCCAAACTGGATTCAACACCGGCTCGATGTAACCTATGATTCCAGCGTCGAGGGATCTGACACCCTGGGCCATCGCAGCAGTGAAGAATACATACGAAAGGCCAAGTTGAAACAATCCGAGATAAATGGCAGTTAGCAAGTCTGAACGACTAATATTGTTTAGAGCAGAGAAACCCCACGGCGCAGTTATCAGTATCACGAGTACGTTCCCGTAAATCGCTGACGAAGCTCGATTGACGAGTCTTGCCTTGGGATGCCTGAGAAGCAAGAAGTACAAAGCAAAGCAAACACCCGAAGCAAGAGCCATGATATTCCCAGATACATCTTCCGGACGTAGTTTTCCCACAAAGAACAAAGTCATTCCACTCAAACACACCAGGACCGTTATCAGATCCCGCTGTCGAAACTTCTCTTTATAGAAAATTGGTTCCAACAGGAGGATATACGCGGGCGCGGTATACTGAAGGAAAATTGCGTTTGCAGCAGTAGTCTGCTTCGTAGCGGACACGAAGAGAATTAATATTGCTGCATAGAGCAATGACCCCAGGACGGTTGTGGCGTTTAGTTTGAACCCTTCATGTCGCGTGAAGAAGGCCACTATCAAGATCGCGAAGAATGAGCGAAAGAAGGAAAGCTCGAGACTTGACAGCTTGGTCCATTTAATAAAAAGTCCCCCCGTGCTCCACAAAACTGCCGCAGCAACAACGTAAAGCAACGGAGGGAACTTGGCCGTATTAGTCAAATTAGTGACTATGATCGTTTGCGGAAGCTACGTCCGGACGGGGCTCTAGCTGACCTGAATCGATTTGTTCCTGAGCAGCTTTCTGCGCACGAAGATATTTACCAAACACGCCATTCCAGGGTGGAATTACGATAGAAACTGCGCCATGGGTTTGTGCCTGACAGGCAAGCCGTATTAGTGGTTTTGTTTCATTAGTATCAATGTAACCAAACTCCTTGATCTTCTTACCTTCACGCGCTGCGACATCTGAAAGTTTTTCTGCGCCACCAAGGACACCCACCCAACAGGTCCCACACGACGCTGATCTACATTCGACGGGAATGGGCCCTTCACAACGGCGCGGATCGATTTCGCGCCAATTGCGTGAACGATCATCGGCTGCGCCCCACGCGAGGTCCTGAATATTGTTCATTACATAATGAGCTTTGTCGTCGTTCTCATCATGTGTGATTGTCCACTTCTTGTTGATGGTTCTCAAGAAACCAAACAAACCCTGGCTGTCGTCTTTCGCGCGCTCCCGTAGGACCTGCTCAGCGGATTTGCGCGCGTGTTTCTTATCGATGTGCACCTGGCCCGGTTTATCGAATGCCGCACTGCCAGTTTGTTGGACAGTCATGAAAGCTACTGCGGTGATTCCCAACAAAAGTGACTTATCAATCTTCTGACTCTTTGCTACATCTGCGGCAACACCAAGTATTTGGTCTGAAAGGCTATCCTGGGTGGAGCTAAAGTTGGTCGCGTGTTTTTGAACTGCTGCCTTCACGGCCCCCCAATAGCGATGACCGTAAAGAAATGTATGTGACGAGTCGATCTGATCCTTAAGATAAAACTTGCCTTGCATCAAAAGTCGCTGCGATAGCAGCTCCGGGTCCTCAGCATTCGACAATGCCTGGAATAGTGCGAGCGGATAAAAGGCAAACCAAATCTGTGTGGCGTTGCGATCGACTTCATGAATTGAGCGAAGCAGGGTTGTAAGCGTGGCCGACCATGCTTCTTCATCGTGTTCATTAAGAAAAGCTTCAAATTGGTTAGTAGGCATAAAACATCTTCCTTAAGTTGTTTGATAATTTTGTGAGCGCTCATTAAAACATAAAGCATGATAACCACAAGTTCTCAAGCGCCACTCAGCGTCTCGGCGTTTTTAGTCTGCGTCAGAGTGAAACCAGCCTTCTAAAAGCTTTTCAACGCGGAGGCGCAGAGAACGCAGAGACGCTGAGGT
>JBKPQV010000738.1:0-5189 GCA_046734235.1 Acidobacteriota bacterium | reverse complement strand
CGGTTAGGGCGAGTCCGATGTTTTGCAGGTCGAGTGCGATGGAAGGCTTTATGTCTAACTTTTGATCAATATCGAGAGCTTGTTGGTAGTAACGGAGCGCTTCACCATATTCGCCGAGTAAAAGATGGCGCCCTCCGATATTTCCGATGGTGTCACTCATCCCTTGAGTTGGAGCGGAGCGGCGATAGATCTCTAACGCCTGGTTATATACTTCAAGTGAACGGCGATAATCTCCAAGGTCATCGTGGACCAAACCAAGGTTATTCAAGGCGCTCGCCTCAAGAGTTTGATCTTTGATTTCCCGGGCAATGGCTAATGCCGAGTTCAAAGGTGCGATGGCATTTGAATACTTACTAGTCTCCCAATAGAACAATCCAATATTGTTCAGGGTCTTTCCTTCTTCCAAACGGTCGCCGAGTTCGCGTTTCATATTGAGCGCTCGTTGCAGATATTCAAGCGCTTTAACATGTTCACCAAGTTTCTTATAGGCATTCCCCATCAACCCGATCGTTATAGCTTCATTTTTTCGATCGCCTTCTTTCTGAAACATCGCTAATGCCTTTTCGTACTCAGGCAGCGCTTTACTTGCACCTTCCTGGCCGTAAATCTTCTTGGCATTGGCGAGTACATCGGTGGCGGTTGGTGTAGAAGGAGACTGTGCTTGGGCGAGTGAGAGTAGTGCGATGAGCACAACTATGGCAGAGATTGGTTGTCGCAGAATGTGATTTAGAGGTCGCATGTGATTGACCACAGCCGTTGGATAGAAATGTGTCCGGTATTGGGTACAGAAGTCAGTACCGTTACGCGGTAGCGTCGGGTCGCATTATGAACTTAGGCCCACAGAATCGAGGCGACCCGTGACGGTACTCACTTCTGCGCCCCAAGAGCTATTTGCCTCTAAAGCATATCGGACACAAGTTTACTCAACCTTAAAACCTACGAGTCCGGAGTCCACTGTACGATCACCCGCCAGGTGAGCGATTACTCGAGCAAAATACTTACCACTCCCTACTGCCTTGCTCACCTGTAGTTCTGTATTGCTCGTGCGCTCCGTCAAAACAGTTGCACCATCTTCCGCCAGAAGCTTAACTTCATAGAAAGTCGCTCCCTCAACTGGCTTCCAACGCAATGGCTGCTTAGTTAAGACTACCGTCGATCCTTCTCTCGGAAACAGCACCGACGGTTTCAATTCATCACCAGAGCCTCTAACGGTTGGTACGTGAGTTTCTGATGGCCGGGGCTTTTGAGTTGAGGGTGAGACTTGTGGCTGAACTGACTCAATCGTTGGCCCAATCGTGGGTTTATCAACCGTGGGTGGAGTAGTTTGGGCCACAAAATCAATTGGTTTTTGTGGAGTGCGCGATCTCCAGATGACGAAACCGACGACGATTAATAAACACGCCGTTGCGGTAGCCATGGCCCAACGCCAACGCCAGAGTGGGGAAGGCTTATGCGAAGCTAATGATCGCGCTCGTGCAAGCAACCGAGCTGGAACCAGTTCGGGTTCTCCAACTTCAGTCGTTAGGAAAGAGAGTGTTTCTAAGCATGCCTTGCAGTCGGCAAAATGATTCTCCAGCTTTCGTTTGCGGTCCGTCGAGAGTTGCTTGTTTATGTAGGCAGCGAGTTGGTTATCGTCAGGGCAGCGGAAGCCGCGTTTGGCGTCGACTGCATCTGATCGCAACAGGTTTGTGATATCTCTCTCGTCCATCTCGGTCTATATCACGGACACGTTGTAAGTTTTTCCGCACAGCAAAAAGCATTCATCCGCCGATTACGCAGCGCGGCGAAGCCGCAACCAAAGATCATCCTGAAAGGATGTAAGTTAATAGCCGTGGGCGAGCGGCCTTGCGCGTAGCCCACGGAACAGAGCCCGTCTTTGATTAGACCCTGAAAGGGTCAAACCGATGTGTGTTCGACCCTTTCAGGGTCCTACATATCCTTGCCTTTGCCCGGGGGCTTCGCGCAAAGCCGCTCGCCCCGGCTACTAACTTTTGTCCTTACAGGACGGGAGAAACTTGCTAGAAAAACAAGAACTTGACCATTTGCGACGCAGATTACGCCGATTTTTTCCTGAATGGCTTTAGTGACTTTCAAAAGGCTTTCAAATCTGCGTAATCGGCGTAATCGGTGGATAGTTCAATTCATCAATTTCTCCAACCTCTTCAAAATCTCCTGAACAAGCCGGTCTGCTTTTTGCGCGTTTCCCAAATCCAGCAACTCTGCAGTTTTACCAAGCGTCAGACCTTCTTCGAACCTGAGGCGAATCAGCAATCGCTCTTGAGGTTTTAATTGCGCAAGAGCGCGCTGCAGTTTTCTCTTTCGCTCGTTTGTGATTGCTTGTATTTCCGGATCAGGTTGGGAGTCAGTTATATCCGCAAGCAGAATTTCCGGCTGGTCCAGGCTCGCAATTTCCTGTCCATTTCCAGAATGTTGTCGCCTGGTTAGCAGCCAGCGTTGATTCGCAGTCAGCAGTTCATCGATACGGGCCCTGCTCTCATTGATACGAGTTTGGGTCGTGTTTGGAAAGTCAGCCGCTAGTAACGCGAAGCATTCTTCGGGGGGCGTAGCTCTTTCGTAGAAAAGTCGGAATACTTCCTGATCGAAAACCGGCAAACGCGATATCGCTCGAAACGGCCGCAACCGTCCAAACTGTCTTCGATGCCAGTCAATACATAGATTTCTAACTACCGCTCGTAGCCAGGTTACGAAAGTTGCTGAGCCTTCTCCTTTGAACTTCCTTAGTCGCTTAGCGCGATTCTCGAAGAGCTGTTCGCAGACAAACTGAAAACAGTCGGCGGCGTTATCGGTGTCGGCTTCAAATTGGCGAATAACCTGGTAAATCTGTGCTGAATAGTCGGCAAGAAACTCGGCCCATGCCTCTTCGGAATGGGAGGAGTCTAAATCTCTAAGCCAAGTTTCTATAGAGTTTGGCGTCATCGCGTCGGACAGTGGACTTCCGCACGTTAGGATTACAGGTACGAATTGCTAGAAAGGATAGCGAGACTAGTCGGCAACTGGGCTACGGACTATCAGACTTTCTGAAACGGCGGGATTTTACAACTGACCGAGTGCCGACGGCTATTAAAAATGTAACCAAGCCTGAAGCGGGATCTCAGATCTCAAATTTGAAATCTTACAGTTCTTTGGCTGTGTTAGTTTTGAGATCTCCAATTTGAGGTCTCACAGGTCTTTGGCTGGTCAGTTTTGAGATCTCAAATTTGAGATCTGAGATCACACTCCAACAAAACACGCTACAGACCTTTCCCAGTTGTTCTTGCCAAGTGAGACCCACGCCTATTCCCATAGTCTGTTACTATTGCCGGGCCGTACACCGAACACTCACTATGACCAGCGACTCTGATCGAGTTCAACACGCACACTCTGGTTGGCGATTGAAGTTGGTCGTATTTGTCTCTGGTGCGGTCTTGATGGGGCTCGAAATTACGGGAAGCCGTATTCTTGCAGCTCATTTTGGGTCGTCAATTTATGTTTGGGGCTCAGTTATCGCTGTCTTCCTCACAGCGTTATCCGGTGGTTACTACATTGGTGGCGTGGTTGCCGATCGCAAACCGGTCTTCGTGCTTTTGAACGCACTACTATTAGTTGCTGGATGCTGGCTCCTAATAATTCCGTTCTATGCGAACTGGTTGAGTGATGTGGTGGTTACTCGGAGGCTTGGCGAACGTTTAGGACCATTGTTGACAAGTCTGCTTTTGTTTGGTGGTCCAAGTGTATTGATGGGAATGGTGTCGCCCTATGCGGTTCGCCTCGCGACTAAATCCCTGGAGAATCTCGGCAATGTTGCAGGCAGACTCTATGCTCTCTCTACTGTGGGAAGCATTGTTGGCACTTTAGTAACTGCCTTCTGGTTAATACCGCTCTTTGGTGTCAAGACGCTTCTGCAAATTTTGGGGTTGTGTCTCGTACTGCTTTCGCCGCTCGTACTGGCAGGTAAACATCGCGCGGTCGGAGCAGCAGTAACATTAATCGCATTCTTATTAATAGGAATTAGCCTCAAAAGACCTGCCGTAAATCCCAGTCGAAAAGTAGTTCTTGAGACGGACTCTGCATACCACCAGATCTCTGTAATCGACGACGAGCAACAAGCTACACGGCGTTTGCAGTTCAATAAGTTTGTCCAAACTTCGATCTCTCTAAACCCACCTTACGAAACGCGTGCGGGTTATACGGACTCATTTCATCTTGCTTACATCTTTAAGAAGGATCTCAAGCGCATTTTGATGATTGGTGGCGGAGGAGGAGTGGGCGCGAGAAAGTTCATCACTGATTACCCTGACGTGACTGTCGATCTCGTGGAGATTGATCCTAAAGTTGTTGAGGCAAGTCTTAAGTATTTCCACTTAGAGAAGGACCCACGTCTCAATATCTTTGTAGAAGATGGTCGAAACTTTATTCGCACATCCAGGCGCACATACGACCTCGTGATTCTTGATGCTTTCACAATTGGCGGCCAGATACCATTTCAACTAACAACTCAAGAGTTCCTGCTGGAGATCAAGAACTTGCTGACTCCCGACGGAGTCTTGTTATCAAATATGTCTGGATCGATTCGCGGGAACTCGAGCCAACTTGTTAGAGCTGAATACAAAACAATTTTGTCGATGTTCCCCCACTGCTACGCGTTTCCACGCCTGTATGGAGATGAGCGACAAACCTCTTTCGCGGATCCGGAGCGCAGACGAAGCATCATATTAGTGGCGACAAAGAGCGGAGATGCATGGGAAAGCGGCTCGATCCTGAACGCAGCGCAAGGTCTTCAGACTAGTGGCATGATCAAGATTCCAACTTTTATGGATGACGCTCGCCAATTCCTGGCCCAACCATTCGAAACCAAAGACGTTCCTTTGCTAACTGACGACTATGCGCCGGTCGATACTCTCGGTTTTTAGTCTCATCATCTTGCTTATAGTTTGTGCGGCTTCGTGCAGGCGCAATCGAGGGCCAGTCAAACCATCGAGGTTTGATCAAGAACGCGCGTATGCAAGATTGACTGAACTCTGTGCGATTGGACCAAGAAACAACGGCAGCGAAAGTAAGAAACGTGCGGAACAGTGGATTCAACAAGCGCTGGAGAATTCAGGCGCGGAAGTAAAGCTCCACGACTTTTCTTTTGCTGGCCCTGACGGCCAGACGCATCAATTCCGAAACATTATCGGTCGAATCAACCC